>JAGREQ010000099.1 GCA_020446465.1 Novosphingobium sp.
TCCGCAAGCACGGGCCTCAACAACCGCTTCTGGATAATCCATGCGACAACCATCACCAGCACCGCCCCGCCCATGACGAAAGCAAGTGTTGGATCCCAATTGCCGAAGAGGTCCAGGAAGGCGCGAACGCGCGCCGGGTTGGTCATGCCGGAAAGCGCGAGGCCAGCTCCGAATAGTGTTCCGGTGGCAAGGGCGGCGAATATCTGTTTCATACGTCCAGCCCCAGCAATCGCATCGCCGTCACGGTCAGGATACCTGTGCCAAGAAACACGAATGTTGCGATCAGTGAGCGCCCGGAAAGGCGGCTCATCCCGCAAACGCCATGGCCGCTTGTGCAACCTGATCCCAGACGCGTGCCATATCCAACCGCCACACCGGCCACGATGAGGAATGGCCAGGCCGGAAAGTCACCTTCGCCTGCACCCGACAGGCGATGGATGATAAATGCACCGAGCGGCAGGCCAAAGATGAAGGCGGTGGCCATTGTCCGGGGCATCCCGCTGTCAGCAATCCCCAGAAAACGGGCTGCGATTCCCGAAACGCCCGCGATGCGGCCCAGAAGGAGCAATGCCATGGCTGCGGCCAGCCCGATCATGATCCCGCCAGCCAGCCCCGCAATCGGGTCGGCGTCAGGGAAACCGGGGATCGCCCAAGCTGATGGCGTCAGATGAAAGCCAGCCATTCCTGTCCTCTCCTTTTGAGGTCAGCGACTTGACACGCCGACCATGTGCCGACGACCTGGGGAGAAACGGCCCTTTGGTCGCTACGCCGCCATCACATCACATTGTCTGCGAATAGCAAGTGGCCATCTGCAAGTTGCCCTGCACGACAGGCAGCAATGCTCAATCGCTGTTGAGGCGTTCACGCATTTCCTTGCCCGCCTTGAAATAGGGCGCGCGTTTTTGCGGTACGTCTACCGTTTCGCCCGTGCGGGGATTACGCCCCTTGCGCGCATCCCGTTGCCGGGTGGAAAATGCGCCGAATCCCCGTAATTCAACGCGCCCACCTTCAGCCAGCCTGGCCGATATCTCGTCAAAGAAGATATCGACGACCTGTTCCACTTCTTCAAGGCGCAGCTCGGGATTCTCCCGCGACAACGCCTGTACCAATTCCGACCTAATCATTTATGCCTCCCGGTTGTCCGGCGTGGCGCGACCCCTTTTGCGACACATACCTGACGCATCAATCACCGCAAGGCGCGGTGCCCCCTATCAGCAGATCAATGCGACCAAACCTGATATTGCTGATAACGAACAATAGTTTGCCAGAACTCTTTCAGACTTACAAGAAGTGTTCACAATTCACGCTTTATCGCGCACAAAAGGGCATCTGCACCTGAATAGCCTTTGAAATTGCGTGCTTTTCTATACCCTTACACGCATTTGCGATTGCAGAATTGGGGACAAGGCAGCAAATATAAACAGGGAAACCGCGTTTAATGAAAGACATAACGTTCTGGAATGAAGGCGACTGGATTGCTGCAATCGCGGCGATTGCCCTGTTCGCCGTGCTGGCAGTGGGCGGCATCCTCTCCATCCGGCGCAGCAATGAAGTGATCGGGCACCCGCGCGGGCTGTTCGTCCTGTTCTACGCTGAAATGTGGGAACGCTTCTCCTATTACGGGATGCGCGCGTTGCTGGTGCTCTACCTCACCCGGTTCTGGCTGTTTTCGGATGGCAGCGCCAGCCTGATCTATGGCGCATATGGCAGCCTCGTCTATATCACGCCGGTTCTGGGCGGCTATGTGGCTGACCGCTGGCTTGGCCAGCGCAAAGCCGTGCTGTTCGGCGGAGTGCTGCTGGCCATGGGGCATCTGTTCATGGCGGTAGAAGGGGTGCACGGCGTCACCGATCCCGCGATCAAGCAGGCAGACCCTGCCATCAACGTGTTCTGGCTGGCGCTCGCGCTTATCATTGTGGGGTCAGGCTTCCTCAAAGCCAATATCTCGGTCATCGTCGGTCAGCTCTATAAGCTGACCGATACGCGGCGCGATGCAGCCTATACGATCTTTTACATGAGCATAAACGTCGGGGCGGCGCTGGGCACGATTCTCGTCGGCTACCTTGGCGAAACGATAGGCTGGGCCTGGGGCTTCGGCCTTGCAGGAATTGGCATGGCCGCGGGCCTGCTGATATTTATTGCCGGAAAACCCGCGCTGCTGGGCCACGGTGAGCCACCCGCACCGCTCGCCCGACGCCGCGAATTGACGCTCTATGCTCTAGGGGCGGCATCGGTGGGCGTCATCTGGTTCCTGATCCAGTATCAGAATGTCATTCAGGGCCTTCTCATCGTCACGGGCATCGTGATGCTCGCCTACACATTATACGAAGCGTTCAAGTTACCCCGCGTCGCGCGCCAGCGGATCTATGCAATCCTGTTTCTGGTTGCGCTCAATCCCATTTTCTGGGGCCTGTTTGAACAGGCAGGCGGCAGTCTCAACCTCTATACTGACAAGTTCGTCGATCGTGGCGGCATCCCGACATCGCTGTTCCAGTCGATCAACCCGATTTACATCGTCATCTTCGCGCCGCTCTTTGCCGCGCTCTGGCAATTTCTCGGCAAGCGGGGGCTTGAACCATCGGCCCCTGCCAAGTTCGCGCTCGCGCTGTTCCAGGTCGGGTTGGGATTCCTTGTCTTTGTCTGGGGCGCTGGCACCGGCAGCCCTGCCGTGATGACAAGCGTGGTGTTCGTGTTCCTGATCTATCTGCTGCACACAACCGGCGAATTGTGCCTTTCGCCCGTTGGGTTATCCGCGATGACCCGGCTTGCGCCCATGCACCTTGGCAGCTTCATCATGGGGGCGTGGTTCTACATGACAGCCGTGGGCAGTTTCGTTGCTGGACGAATCGGAGAGGCAACGGGTGGTACAGATGGCGAAATGTCCAAGGCGTTGACGCTCGTCATCTATGACAGGATCGGCTGGATCACGATTGGCATTGCAGTGGTGGTGCTGGCGCTATCGCCCATTGTCAGGAAATGGATGCACCTGGATGAACTGGGCGACGACAACATCAGCGATGATCTGTCGGGTGCAAGCGAAGTGGGAGAACCGCAATCCGCAGGCACGCACCCCGCTCCACGTTGAACTGGCATGAAGCCAGCGCGTCGTGGTAAAGGGGATGCATATAAAAAGAGAGGGGACGCCCATGAATCCTGCACTCACATCGCTGCTGGCCGCAAGCATTGCCTTTGTCGGAACGCATTTTGCCATGTCGCACCCGCTGCGCGGCATGATGGTTCGCCTCGCTGGTGATAAAGGGTTTCTTGGCCTTTATTCACTGGTCAGCTTTGCCACGTTTGGATGGATGATCGTCGCCTTTCGTGCGTCGCCCCCCGGAATCGTATCCTCCAGCGCGGGTGTGGCCGCCGTTGTCAGCCTGCTGACGCTGGTTGCGATGGTTCTGTTTGCTGGCTCACTCTTCGGCAACCCTGCCCTGCCCGACACGCCCGTTGAAAAGGTCAGCGCCGCCAGAGCCACAGGCGTTTTTTGTGTAACGCGCCATCCGATGATGTGGGGCTTTGCGCTTTGGGCCGTGGCCCATATCCTGCTTGTCCCGAATGGCCGCACCCTGATCGTAGCGGGTGCCATCCTCATCCTCGCGCTGCTTGGTGCTCATTTGCAGGACCGCAAGAAAGAGGCGCTGCTAGGCACAGCCTGGCAAGGGTGGGCGCGGCAGACGCGCTTCTGGCCGCAGTGGCACAAACTGGCCTTTGCCGGCTGGAAACCGTGGGTCGGCGGCGGCGCGCTTTGGCTTGCGGCAACATGGGCGCACGGAGCGATGGCCGGCATCCCTGCCGGCCTGTGGCCCTGGTTGGATTAAAGCATTTCGGGAAAAAGTTGATAGACTTTTCCGGTCAGGAAATGCGGAAAATCAAAAGACTATAGGGTAAGGCCGCTTACGCTTGCGGCGGCAACTGCTCGACGTAAGCAAGAACTTCAAAGGGATCGAAAAACTCGCGCGCCGTGTGAATCAGGCCGTCCTTCATCTCAAACGTCGTGTTATAGACATTCTGATACGTTGCCGTGCCGGGACCAACCCCTTGCGATTTCGCTTCCACTGCAACCCGGTCGCCTTCTGAGGTGATACCCGTCACTTCAAACGAAAATTCGCTGAAGCCACCCAGAATGCCTGCGAGCATCTCACCGAAAGCAGCCTTGTCGCGGAACCCGGCGAAGGGGAAACGGTCAGTGCGATAAGGAACAGACCAGCTTCCTTCGTCATGGATGCAGGCCAGCAACCCTTCAAAATCACGATCATTTATGCATTTGCAGGCTTTCAGAACGGTCTGTTTGTTCGCTTCGGTAGACATTGGCGCTCCAGCTTATTGGTTTGAAAATTTCATGCGCGGGCTTCTTCGACGCCTGCGCTGTTGTGGCGCAAGGCTTTCAAAACAGTCTCGACGATTTGCGGTGCGTTCAGCCCTGCCTCGTCATACTGTTTTTCCGGCGCATCGTGATCCTGAAACACGTCGGGCAAGCGCATGGTGCGAATCTTCAACCCCGCATCCGTCAGGCCCTCGTCGCTCGCCATCGTCAGAACATGCGCGCCCAGCCCACCGATAGAGCCTTCTTCCAGCGTCACGATCACTTCGTGGCTGGCCATCAACTGGCGGATCAACCCGGTGTCGAGCGGCTTGGCAAAGCGCAAATCCGCCACAGTCGTCGCAAGGCCGCGCGCCTCAAGCTGGTCGGCAGCTTTCTGCGCCTCTGCCAACCTTGTGCCCAGCGAGAGCAATGCAACCTTGCCGCCGGCCTGGCCGCCACCGCGCACCACGCGTCCCTTGCCAATTTCAAGGCGCTGCGGTGTTTCCGGCAAGGCAACGCCCACGCCCGCACCGCGCGGATAGCGCAAGGCAATCGGCCCTGTATCGTGCAGCGCCGCAGTATGCGTCATGTGCACCAGTTCAGCTTCGTCAGCCGCTGCCATCACCACGAAATTGGGCAGCGTTGCCAGATAGGTAATGTCAAAGCTGCCTGCATGGGTTGCGCCATCGGCACCAACCAGCCCGGCACGGTCTATCGCAAAGCGCACCGGCAAGTTCTGGATCGCAACATCATGGACCACCTGATCGAACGCACGCTGCAAAAAGGTCGAATAGATCGCGCAGAATGGCCGCATCCCCTGCGCTGCAAGGCCCGCTGCAAATGTCACCGCGTGCTGTTCGGCAATACCGACATCGAACGTGCGATCGGGGAAAGCCTCACCAAACTTGTCCAGCCCCGTGCCTGAAGGCATGGCTGCCGTAATCGCACAGATCGTTGTATCGCGTTCGGCTTCGGCAATCAGCGCCTTGGCAAAAACGCCGGTATAGCTGGGCGGACCACCGCTCGATTTCTTCTGTTCACCCGTGATAACGTCGAATTTCTGGACACCGTGATATTTGTCCTCGGCATTTTCCGCCGGGGCATAGCCTTTGCCCTTTTGCGTCACGACATGGACCAGAATCGGCCCTTCGGCAGCATCGCGCACATTTTCCAGCACCGGCACGAGCTGGTCGAGGTTATGCCCGTCCACCGGCCCGACATAGTAAAAGCCCAGCTCTTCGAACAAGGTTCCGCCCATCGCCATGCCACGGGCAAATTCGTCCGTCTTGCGCGCGGCATTATGCAAGGGGCGCGGCAATTTCCGGGCCAGCTTTCGGGCAATATCACGCAGGCTCAAAAACTCGCGGCTGGACGCAATGCGCGAAAGATAGGCCGATAGCGCGCCAACGGGCGGGGCAATCGACATGTCATTATCATTGAGAATGACAACGAGCCTGTTTCCGGCCTGTTCGGCATTGTTCATGGCTTCATAAGCCATGCCCGCGCTCATCGCGCCATCGCCGATAACGGCAATGCCCTTGCCCGGTGTGCCTGCCAGCTTGTTGGCAATGGCAAAGCCAAGCGCAGCGGAAATCGAAGTGCTGGAATGGGCAGTGCCGAACGGGTCGTACTCGCTTTCGCTACGTTTGGTGAAGCCGGACAGCCCCCCTCCCTGGCGCAAAGTGCGTATCCGGTCCCGTCGTCCGGTCAGAATCTTGTGCGGATAGGCCTGATGGCCCACATCCCACACCAGCCGATCATCGGGCGTATTGAACACATAATGGAGCGCGACTGTCAGTTCGACAACACCAAGGCCAGAGCCAAGATGCCCCCCCGTCTGCCCGACCGCCGCAATCATTTCGGCGCGCAATTCATCGGCCAACTGGCGCAACCGGGTATGGTCCAGCTTACGCAAATCAGCAGGAACATTGACGATATCGAGCAAAGGGGTGGCCGGTTGGGCAGTCATGGCACGCGCGCTTACACGCCTAAACCTCGCCTGTCGATGAATGGCTTGCAACGCACGAATCGCAAAGCCCGCGCAATTCAACCACCGGGCGAACATCGGCAAAGCCCGCAGCCTGCCCCGCATCGCGCAAGGCCCCTGTCAGCCGGTCATCATCCAGATGCACGGCCTGCCCGCACTTGTCGCAGATCAGGAAGATGCAATCATGCCGGCAACCGGGGTGTGCATTGGCAAGGTAGGCATTCGCACTTTCGATTCGATTGGCGAGATTCGTCCTCACGAACAGGTCGAGTATGCGATAGACGCTGTTGGGCGCCACCCGCTTTCCCAATCGTGCGCTCAACAAATCAGCAATGTCATAGGCCGATGCCGGGCGATCCGCCGCGGCCAGTTCTTCAAAGACGGCAGCGCGCATCGTGGTCCACTGTTCATCCTTGTCCGTCAGCGCATCCCGCGCAGCAGCGACAAGGCTGTTTCCAGTATGTTCGTGGTGATGGTGCGGAGCCATGATCCCAACATAGGCGCACTATGCGCGCGGGGCAATCAGTTGGACTGGAAACGCTGCGTGTAGATTGCAGGAAACCGGGCCTTGAGCGCCGCGACCTTGGGCGCGTCCCAGCGCACAATATAGGGGTGGCGCGGATTGGCCTTCATGAAATCCTGATGGTATTTTTCGGCGGGGTAAAACTTTGCGTAGTTTTCGAGTCGGGTCACAATCGGGCCATTCCATAGGCCGGATTTGCCCAGTTGGGTGAGATAGGCGCGTGCGACGCGCCGCTGATCGCCATTCAGCGGCACCAGCGCGGTGCGATACTGGGGGCCGTGGTCAGGCCCCTGATAATTCAGCGTGGTCGGGTCAGCAGCGACCGAAAAGAACACGCGCAGCAGCTGGCCATAAGTGACCTTTGACGGATCATAAACGACGCGCACTGCCTCCGCATGGCCAGTGCGACCCGAACTGACGCTGTCGTAATTGGCGGTCCTGGCACTGCCGCCATGATAGCCCGATACCGCGCTGGTCACGCCCCTGACGTGGCTGAAGACCCCTTCGATGCCCCAGAAACAGCCGCCTGCGAAAATGGCAACGGCTCGCTTGCCTGTTTCCTGCGCCGCGACAGCCGGAACCGGGGCCAGAACGGTCGTCTCACGCGCATCGGCGGTTTGCTGGCAGGCAGCGAGAAACAGCAAGGAGGCAGTGGCAAAGGGGGCAACTGCACACCTCATGCGATCAGGCCGGATACCTCGCCGGCGATGTGGATCGCCATGATGGCCGCACCAAGCGCGAAACCGATCGCAAAGTTGCGAACCACGTCACTATCGAAAAGGCCTTTCACGGCTTCAT
>JAGREQ010000100.1 GCA_020446465.1 Novosphingobium sp.
ATTTCCTTGGTGAGTGTCGTGCCCTTGCGGAGCGAGAGCAGCTCCAGCATGGCGTATTCCTTGCCAGTCAGGTGAACGCGCGCACCGTCAACTTCGACAGTCTTGGCGTCAAGGTTCACCGCCAGCTTGCCCGTGCGAATGATCGACTGGCTGTGGCCTTTCGAGCGGCGCACGACCGCATGGATACGGGCGACCAGCTCTTCCCGGTGGAAAGGCTTGGTCACATAATCGTCAGCCCCGAAACCAAAGCTGCGGATCTTGGAATCCATTTCGGAAATGCCGGAAAGAATAAGGACCGGCGTCTGCACTTTGGCGACGCGCAGCTTCTTGAGCACATCATAGCCGTGCATGTCCGGCAGGTTCAGGTCCAGCAGGATAATATCGTAATCATAGAGCTTGCCGAGGTCCAAACCTTCTTCGCCCAGGTCGGTCGAATAGACGTTAAACCCTTCAGTAGTCAGCATGAGCTCGATAGCCTTGGCGGTTGTCGGCTCGTCTTCGATCAGCAAAACGCGCATGGGAAGCCCCCTTTTAGTGCCCGTAACCCCCCGGTACGGTAACCCCTTGATAAGGGATATTGACCGGTATTAACCACGTAATGTCTCAATGAAAAAGGTTAATTTTTCGTAACCACTCGAATTAATCTGCGGATTTGACGATAAACCGGCACGGTTAAGCCCGCCTGAACGGGTTATCCGGCGTTATCCCTTATCCCGTTTACCGTTGTCGGTCAGGCGATTGCGGCAAGGGCTTTCTGGCGGCGGCGCTGGACGGATGACCCGATGCCAATGGCTTCGCGATATTTCGCGACCGTGCGCCGGGCGAGGTCGAAACCCTTGTCACGCAAGAGATCAACCAGTGCATCGTCAGACAGGATAGCCTTGGGGTCTTCAGCATCGATCAGCGTACGGATTTGCGCCTTGACCGCTTCGGCAGAGACTGCGCCTTCGCCATCGGCGGATGCGACACCGGATGTGAAGAAGTATTTCAGTTCCAGCGTGCCGCGCTCGCAATGCAGATATTTGTTGGCGGTGACGCGGCTGACGGTGGATTCATGCATTTCGATCGCTTCGGCCACTTCGCGCAAAGTGAGCGGCTTCAGTGCGGAAACGCCGTGCCGGAAAAAGCCTTCCTGCTGTTTGACCACTTCTGTCGCGACTTTGAGGATGGTCTTCTGGCGTTGGTCAAGCGCGCGGATCAGCCAGTTGGCGTCTGTCAGTTTGTCATTCAGCCAAGCGCGCGAGGATTTGTCATCGCAGGCGCTTTTCAGTTCCACGAAGTAATCGCGATTGACGCACAGGCGGGGCAGCGTCGCCTGGTTGAGCGTGATGTCCCAGCCGCCATCGCTGCGTGCGCGAACCAGAACATCGGGCACAATCGGTGCGCCCGCGCTTTGCCCTGCTGAAAATTGCAGACCGGGTTTGGGATCGTAGCACCGCAATTCGGCGAGCATGTCGGCAAAATCCTCGTCATCCACGTCGCAAATGCGTTTGAGCTGTTTGAGATTGCCTTTGGCCAGAAGGTCGAGATTATCCAGCAGTGCAGCCATGCAGGGATCATGGCGGTCTGCCTCTATCGCCTGCAGGCGCAGGCACTCTGCCAGGTTGCGCGCGCCGACGCCGGTGGGGTCGAGCGTCTGCACCACGTCAAGCGCCTCCTCGACAATGGCTAACGGCAAGTCCAGTTCATTGGCGACGTGGCGCAAGTCTGCCGTGAGATAGCCTGCCTCATCCAGCAGGCCGATAAGATATTCTGCCACATGACGGATAGCGGCATCGCTGGCGACGGCGCCCAACTGGGCTATCAGGTGCTGGCCGAGACTGGCTGGGCCGCTGCCGTGATCCTCGATCGGCATGGCCTCGCCACTGCCGCCACTGATCGGGGCATCGCCAGTATAGGCCGGGCTGCTTTCACCATGTTCCTGATCGGCGACCAGCGGGTCTATATCGAGCGGAACGGTTTCTGCCCCTGACGGAACATCGTCCATCAGCCGATCAACGCCATCATCCGCAGCGTTGGTGTCTCCATCCGATGATGCAGGGTCGGTGGGTTCGTCATTCCTGCCGGGTTGGTCTTCGGCAGAGCCTTCCACTTCCAGCAGGGGATTTTTTTCCATCGCATCGGCGATGAAAGCGTCAATTTCGATGCTGGAAAGCGCCAGCAGTTTGATGGCCTGCTGGAGTTGTGGGGTCATAACGAGCGACTGGGATTGTCGCAGATCAAGGCGTGGGCCGAGCGCCATTATGCCCCTGATATGGTGCAATCGATAAAAGCGGCCCCGGTCACAACGTAAAACCCTCACCCAGATAGAGCCGACGCACGTTCTCATCGGCCACCAGCCCCTGTGGGCTGCCTGCGAACAGGACCTGCCCGCCATAGATGATGCAGGCACGGTCCACGATATCGAGCGTTTCGCGCACGTTGTGATCGGTGATGAGCACCCCGATACCCCGGTTCTTGAGGTCGATGACAAGGTGGCGGATGTCCGCGATGGACAGCGGATCAATCCCGGCGAAAGGTTCATCCAGCAGCATGATCGACGGATGGGCGGCAAGCGCACGAGCGATTTCGCAGCGGCGCCGTTCACCACCCGACAAGGCCATCGCAGGGCTGGTGCGCAGGCGGGCAAGGCCGAATTCATCCAGCAGGCGTTCCAGTTCTGCGGCCCGCACTTCTGCGTCAGGTTCGATCATTTCCAGCACGCAGGAAATGTTCTGTTCCACCGTCATCCCGCGAAAGATGCTGGTTTCCTGCGGCAGATAGCCCAGGCCCAGGATCGCGCGCCGATACATCGGCAGGGGCGTGACATCGACGCCATCCATCAGGATACGCCCGCTATCCGGCTTCACCAGACCCATGATGGAATAGAAGCAAGTCGTCTTGCCCGCACCATTGGGGCCAAGAAGCCCCACCACTTCGCCCTTGCCGACAGTCAGGGAAATATCGGTGAGCACGGCGCGTTTGTCATAGCTTTTGGCGATGGAAACGACTTCCAGCCCGCCATTGGGCATCGGCGCATTCGCGCTGGCAGTATCGGCAGCAGCCGGGCGCTCAGCGCCGGAGCCTGCCTGCAAGGGATCGTCTAGTGCAGTCATGGCAGTGCTTCTAACACCAGATCGTGAACAAATAACAGACCGATCGTGCAATCTGGCAAGGTTTATGCATGGACGTTCTGGCAAGGCGTCGTGCATCAATCGGAGCGTTCCGTTCATTCCCCGATTGTGCGCCATGCTTGCATCCAGTCCAGCCCGTTATCATGCGGACTTGTATTCGCTTGTGCACAATGGAATAGTGCTGCGTTTGAAGCCGTTGGGAGAGAGCCGGGTGGGGAAAGCATTTTTCCGCCTTTCAGATCAGATCATCCGTCGCAAGCGGGCGCGGCCCGCTGAGCCTGCCGACTGGCGCAAACGGATAAGCGACCATGTGGCGGCCGCTTTGCTGGTCTATGCCTTCTTGCAGATCATCGTCATGGCTGCGGTCATGCAGTCGCATCAGGCCGCGTTTTTGCCTTATGTGGTTCTTGTCCTGCTTGTCGCCGGTGTCATCCCGGCCTTCCGCAAGGTTGAGCGCTGGTGGGAAAGACTGGATGATGGCGTTTCGACGGACTCGGCGTGGGAGCATCGCTTTCGGCGGGATCTGCGCACTTTGTGGATTACCGCTCTTGGCCTTCCGGTCTTTGTCGGGGCCTCTTGCGAGGCGGGTCTGGCAATAATGCGCTGGGTCTGATCGCTCCGGCAACCCTTGGCGAATGTGCTTGCGGGGCTTAGGTAGGGGGCGATCATACCTACTTGCCTTCATGAAGGATTTTGCATGTTTGACTTGCCCCGCGCGCAGGAACGTTGTGGTGCGCTGATCGACAAGGCCCGCCGCGCGGGCGCCGATGCCGCCGATGCTGTGGCCATTGGCAGCGTTTCCGAAAGCGTTGGCATCAGGCTGGGCAAGCTGGAAGATGTGGACCGTTCGGAAAGCGAGCATCTGGGTTTGCGTGTCTTTGTGGGCCAGCGTTCTGCCTCAATCCAGGCGACCGATATGTCCGATGCCGCGCTTGATGAATTGGCAAGTCGCGCTGTGGCGATGGCGCGGGCGGCGCCTGAAGACCAGTTTGCAGGCCTTGCGCCTGAGGACATGCTGGCGCGCGGCCCGTTCCCCGACCTTGATTTGTCGGACAGTGGCGAACCTGGCCCGCAGAAACTGCGCGCACTGGCAGAGGAATGCGAGGACGCAGCCCGCGCCGTGCCCGGCGTTACCAACAGTGAAGGCGCAGGCGCCAGTTTCGGGCGTTCGGTCGTGGCGCTTGCAACCAGCCACGGTTTTGCCGGGGCCTATGGCGGCACCAGCCACGGACTCAGCGCCAGCGTATTGGCGGGAGAAGGCGCGCGGATGCAGCGCGATTATGCCTGGCGGCAGGCCCGCTATGGTGCGGATTTGCCCGGTCCTGCCGAAATTGGCGCGCTGGCGGGCCGGCGCGCTGTCGCCCGGCTTGACCCTGTGCGCCCGCCCAGCGGTAATGTGCCGGTGGTGTTCGATCCGCGCGTTGCGGGCAGCCTGCTGGGCCATGTGGTTGCCGCGATGTCCGGGCCTTCTATTGCCCGCAAAGCGAGCTTTCTGCTCGATAAGCTGGACGCGGACCTGTTTGCGCCCGGCATCCGCATTGTCGATGATCCGCTGCGCCCGCGCGGGTTGCGTTCGCGGCCATTCGACGGCGAAGGGCTGCCGACTGCGCCGCGCGCGCTCGTCGAAGGGGGCAAGATCACTGGCTGGCTCACCAATGTTGCATCTGCGCGCCAGTTGGGCATTGCACCCACTGGCCATGCGTCGCGGGCGGCAGGGGGCGCGCCGGGCGTATCGGCAAGCAACCTGCATCTTGAAGCGGGCACAGTTTCCCGCGCAGACCTGATTGCCGACATTGATGATGGGGTGCTGGTGACAGAACTGATCGGACAGGGCGTTAACGCCGTGACGGGCGATTACAGCCGGGGTGCCTCTGGTTATCGTATTGTCAAAGGCGAAATTACTGGCCCGATTGCAGAATTTACCGTGGCGGGTAATCTGCTTTCCATGTTCATGCACATGATCCCCGCTGACGATCTGGAATGGCACCGCGCTGTCAATGCGCCGACCTTACGGGTTGATGGCATGACGGTTGCTGGGGGATGACGATGCGGGCGATCCGGCTTGCGGTTGCCCTGCTGGTCTCAGCCCTGGCTGCGCCGCTCGGCGCCGCCCTGCCATCGCTTTCGCCCGATCCGGCGCCGACTGCATCGGCCCCTGCCACGACCGCCATTGCCGATACACAGGACGCAGGAGCCGACGCACGGATCGCGCAGCGGATCACCGATATTTTTGCCGAACTGCCTGCATTTCAGGCCGTCAGCGCGGATGTGAACGCGGGCGTGGTGACACTTGCAGGCAAAGTGCCTGCCGAAGCGGATATCGCGCGGGCCGAGGCCATCGCCGGGCGTATTGCAGGCGTGGTCACGGTGGAAAACAGGCTGCAACGCGACGTATCTGTCAGCGGCACCCAGGCGGTCGATACCCTTGCCGACCGGATTGACGGGTTTGTGAAGCTCCTGCCGCTCGCGGGTGTGGCGCTGGCGATATGGGCAGTGATTGCGGGCATCGGCTATCTTGTTGCGGGTGTGGGGAATGTCTGGCACCGGCTCGCCCCGAACTCCTTCCTGGCTGACCTGATCGCGAGCGCAATACGGTTCGTGGCAGTTCTGGCAGGGCTAGTCATCGCGCTCGATATTCTGGGCGCGACGGCGCTGCTGGGGGCGGTTCTGGGCGGTGCGGGGCTTGTCGGCATTGCGCTTGGCTTTGCGATGCGTGACACGATTGAAAACTATGTCGCGTCGCTGATGCTTAGCCTGCGACAGCCGTTCCGGGCGAACGACTGGGTGCTGATCGATAACCATGAAGGCCGCGTTATCCGCCTGACGAGCAGGGCCACCGTGCTGATGACGCTGGACGGCAACCATTTGCGGATACCGAACTCGACCGTCTTCAAGGCGGTTATATTGAACTACACCCGCAACCCGCAGCGTCGGTTTGAATTTACGCTGGGTATAGACGCTGATGACGATCCCAATGCTGCCCGCCTGTTGGGGCAGGAAACATTGGGCAGTCTTGATTTCGTGCTTGATGACCCGCCGCCTGAAGCACGCATTGTGGAAGTGGGCGATTCCAACATCGTGATCTGTTTTCTTGGCTGGATCGATCAGCAGGAGGCCGACTGGCACAAGGCCCGCAGCCGCGCGATTGCCGCGGTCAAGGCTGCGCTGGAACACGGGGGCTTTGCGCTGCCTGAGCCTATTTATCGCCTGCGCTTCGATGCGCGGACGACGCCGCTCCCGCTTGAAAGCGTTGAGGCTGGCCAGCCTCGCACGGCGCCGAAACGCAAGGCGCCGCCGGTGCCCGCTGCTGAAGAGGACGTGGCGCCGGGCGACAAGATTGCCGAAATGGTCAGTCGGGAACGGGCGCTTCCCGCAGGCGGTCAGGAAAAAGACCTGCTCGACCCGAAACGCCCGGTGGAATAGAGCATTTCGAGAAAAAGTTGAGCAACTTTTTCGGTTAAGAAATGCACGAAAATCAGAAGATTATAGCGCCTATTTGCCGTTCTTGGCGCGTTCGATCGCTTCGATAACGATCCGGCGTGCGTCAGCCGCATCGCCCCACTGGCCGATCCGCACCCACTTTTCAGCTTCCAGATCCTTGTAGTGGGTGAAGAAGTGTTCGATCTGCTGGAAGATGATCGACGGCAAATCCTTGGTTTCGCCAACGTCCGAATAATACGGGAACGTCGTGTCCACTGGCACGCAGATCAGCTTTTCATCGCCGCCGTGTTCGTCTTCAAGGTTGAGCACGCCAATCGGGCGGGCACGCACGACGCAGCCGGGAATGAAGGGGCTGCGTGCAATCACCAGCGCATCCAGCGGGTCGCCATCGGGCGAAAGCGTGTGCGGCACGAATCCGTAATTCGCCGGATAGCGCATCGGCGTGTGCAGGATACGGTCCACGAACAGCGCGCCCGATGCCTTGTCGAACTCGTATTTCACGGGTTCGCCGCCGGTCGGCACTTCGATGATAACGTTGAGGCTTTCGGGCGGATTGTCGCCAACGGGGATGTTCTGAATCTGCATGGGCGCGCCTCTAACCGCCTGAATCGGTCCCGCCAAGACCCAAATTGGTGCGACGCACAAGAATGCCGCCATTGCAGGGCGCGGCAGGCTGGATTAAGCGCGCGACCATGGCAAAGGAAACACCAAAGGCGATCAGGGGAACGCAGGACATTTTCGGCGCGGATGCGGAAAGTTTCGCGCATGTGGTCGAAACGTTTGAACGTGTGCGAAAGCTCTATCGCTTCCGCCGGGTCGAAATGCCGGTATTCGAACGGACCGAGGTCTTCGCCCGGTCTATCGGGGAAACGACGGATATTGTCTCAAAGGAGATGTATTCGCTGGAAGATCGCGGCGGCGAATCGCTGACGCTCCGGCCAGAGTTTACCGCCGGGATTGCGCGGGCTTACCTGACGAATGGCTGGCAGCAGCACGCGCCGTTGAAAGTGGCGACGCATGGGCCACTGTTCCGCTATGAACGCC
>JAGREQ010000101.1:0-4868 GCA_020446465.1 Novosphingobium sp.
AAAACTTGGGATTTGGTATGGGCGTCTTGGCCCTAAACCTTTTTTGCAGCAGCCTTTTTCTTCTTCATCGCATCATGGAAACGGTCTGCCCAGCCCGGCTTGACCAGTTGTTCGCCCCGCACCAGCCGCAGTTCCCCCGCATCGACATCGCGGCTGACCGCACTGCCAGCGGCAACAATAGCGTCCGCGCCAATCCTGACAGGCGCCACCAGTGCAGAATTGGAACCGATAAAGGCCCGTTCCCCGATCACCGTCTTGTGCTTGAAATAGCCATCATAGTTGCAGGTGATGGTGCCGGCACCGATATTGGCCCCGGCGCCGATCTCAGCATCGCCCAGATAGGTAAGGTGGTTGGCTTTTGCCTCCTTGCCCATGCGCGTGTTCTTCACTTCGACAAAATTGCCGATCTTGGCCTTTTCTTCCAGAATGGCGCCGGGCCGCAGCCGCGCATAAGGGCCGATTTCCACGCCTTCGCCCAGCGTTGCGCCTTCAAGGTGGCAAAAGGCGCGGATCGTTGCCCCGTCAGCCACACTGACACCGGGGCCGAATACCACGTTTGGCTCCACCGTCACATCGCGACCCAGCGTCGTGTCCCAACTGAAAAACACGGTTTCAGGCGCCTTGAGGCTCACCCCGTCAGCCATTGCCTCAGCCCGGCGGAACGCCTGCCATTGCGCCTCTGCCTGGGCGAGTTCAGCCCGGCTGTTGATCCCGGCAACTTCATCGGGATTGTCCGTCGTCACCACAGCGCAAACGCGGCCATCGCCTTGCGCGATATTCACGATGTCGGGCAGATAGTATTCACCCTGCGCGTTATCATTGCCAACCCGTGCCAGCAGGGCGAACAGCTCTTTCGAGCGCACCGCCATCAGGCCTGAATTGCACAAGGTGCAGGCGCGTTCGTTTACGCTTGCATCCTTGTATTCGACCATTTTGATGATCTGGCCATTGTCGGCAATCACGCGCCCATATTGCAATGGATCGGCGGGCGTGAAGCCCAGCACCACAGCGGCAGGATTATCGCTCGCATGGAGCCGATCGATCATGGCGCGCATGGTTTCGGTCCGCACGAACGGCACATCGCCATAGAGCACCAGAACATCGCCATCGAACCCGGACAGTGCGGATTCGGCCTGCTGGACTGCATGGCCGGTGCCAAGTTGCGGTTGTTGCACGGCGGTAACGGCAGTATCGCCAAGTGCCTCTTCCAGTTGTTCGGCCTTGTCCCCCACGACGACGACCTTGTGCGCCGGCTTTAGCGCATCGACAGCATCCATCAGGTGCAACAGCATCGCGCGCCCCGCAATCGGGTGCAGAACCTTGTGCAGCGAGCTTTTCATGCGGGTGCCTTTGCCCGCCGCGAGGATGATAGCAGCAATCTCTGTCATGATACGGCCATGCCATCAAATCCTTGCGGTTTCCACTACAAGGCGGCAGAGGATCGAAGATGGACAAATTTCCCTACAATATCGTCGGATTCGATCTCGATGGCACGCTGGTCGATTCGTCAGGCGATCTGGCCGCTGCTGTTAATCACGCCCTGATTCAGGTGGGTCGCAAACCTTTCCCGATCGATGAAATCAAACCGATGATCGGGCGCGGCGCCCGCAATATGCTGAACCGCGCGCTGGCGCACGAAGGCGGCATCAGCGATGAAGAGTTCAAACCGCTGTTCAAGGAACTGATCGCTTTTTACGAAGTCAACATCGCGGTTCACACCCGCCCCTTTCCCGGTTGTATCAATGCGCTGGATGCCCTGGCTAACAACGGCTGCAAGCTGGTCGTCGTCACCAACAAGCTCGAATCCCTGGCGCGCAAGGTTCTGGATGAACTCGATATTCTGAACCGCTTTGAAACGGTTATCGGCGGCGACACCATGGGGCCGGGCAATTCCAAACCGTCAGCCATGCCCATCCATGAAATGATCGCCCGCTGTGGGGGCGGCTCGGCCGCGTTCGTCGGCGACACTTCGGACGATGTCGGTGCGGCGCGCGCTGCGGGGATCAAGGTGGTCGCCACCAGTTTCGGCTATAATGACAAGCCAACAGCCGAACTCGGTGCCGATGCGATAATCGACCATTATGACGAGCTTGTGCCCTTGCTTGGCCGCGGGATTACAGCCTGAGAGCATATTTGCTTTCAAAAATTCAGGCCCCTGCACGAATGCAGAGGCCTGACATCGAACCCGCGCTGTTCAACGGGTTCGCCAATCGCTTCGCAGATCAGAAATCAAGCTGGGCGCGCATTCCGAACACATCCACCCCGTATTTTGTGCCACTTGCGGTGGGAATAGCTGCATCGGTATATTCCATGCGGCCATAGTTCGCCATGAAGCGGGTGTAGGCTGTCGGAGTCCAGATCAGCGATGCGGCATAGCCCCGCTGTTTACCACCGATGACTGGCCCGTCATTGAGGTCCAGATAATCATAGCGCAGGTTGATCTGAATGGCCCCAATGCCGCCCTTATCGAAACCGTTGACGGGCTTCACCCGATCAAACACGCCTTTCTTGTAGCCACGCGTATCGCCGCGCGTCAGGAAATAGCCCACTTCGGCATAACCGCCGAAGAACGTGGGGTCCACAGCACCGGGGCTGGATACTTTCTGCCAGTATGCCTCACCGGCAAAGTGCAGCGGGCCGTTAACGGCAGCCAGTTCCGCACCGTAGCTTGTCTCGCTTTTCGCTGCGATATTGCCGGTATTCAGGAAACGGGTGGACGAAAAGTGCGTGAACGCGCGCTGGCGATACCGCACCGATGCCGCCGAATCGTTGAGATCGCGATAGTGGATTGAACCGCCCAGATGCAGCTGCGTATTGCCAAACTTTGGCATATAGACCGCACGCAGATCACCGCCCCAGCTATCATTTGTGGTATTGCCGATGTCAGAAATGTTGTCTGTAAAGGCACCGGCCTGCACCAGCATGTCACCGGCCGCATATTCACCCGACAGGCCCAGACGACGTTCAAAATTGAAAGCGTCCGTAAAGGCTGCTCGCTCCATAAAGCTGGTGAAACGGCTGGACGTCAGTTCTTCCAGAGATTGGAAGTTATTCTGCTGACCAACAGCCACTTTCACCCCGCCATCCTTGTAAGTCAGCATGGCATCAGCAATTTCAGCATCACCCCCGGCAAAGTCCGTTTCGAACTTGTAACCGAAACCACCCGGCAAATCGCCTTCCACACCAAGACGTGCGCGCCGGATCTCGTTGCCAAATCCCAGATCCTGCCCGGAACCGGACGGCGCGCTGATCGAGCCTGCGTCCGCCTGCAGGCGCCCACGCACCTTGAAGCTCCAGCCGCCTTCGCCTTCAAACTCCGGCGCGCCTTTCCATGTGACCTTGGGCAGCCCCTTGGTCGCATCCTTTGCTTCGGCAGCCTGCGCGCTGGCTGCATCTGCCTTGGCATTTGCATCGACGAGTTGCGCCTGAAGCGCATCGATACGCGAAGCCATCGCCTGCATTTGCGCGCGCATTTCAGCCAGTTCCTGCTGCAAGGCATCGCTGTCTTGTGCTTGCGCCTGGGCCGGGCTGATCCAGCCCAGTGAAATAGCCAATGCCGCAGGTGCCAGAGCAGTGACAGAAAGCCGGCGTAGAGAAGTCATGTCAGATAAGTCCCTCAGTTGAGATATTGCGATTTAATGACGCCCATATTCCGGGTTGATGACGTATATGTGACACATTGCGTCAAAATTTTTGCAAGCGCATTCTCCCGCCCTGGCAATGGAAATGCAGGGACCAAGGGAAACCCAAGGATATGGTATGGCCGGAAAAACCGGTGCGCAGTTGGGGTCAGCGTTCCACCAGTTTGAGCAGCCGCCGTTCCAGCGGCGCAAGGACGCCGGGCAGATCATGCCCGCGCTTCAACACTTGCCCGGCCTCACCATACAGCGTCCACATACCTTGCCGCACTCGCAAGGCGGGGCGCTTTTCAATACGAACCTGCGGCCTTTCGGCAGAACGCCTGAACACAGCGAAGCTCGCCAGATCTGTGGTGAAATCCATTGCATAGTCGCGCCATTGGCCAGCGGCGACCATGCGGCCATAAAGATCGAGAATGCGGGTCATTTCGGGCCTGTCGAAGCCCACTTGTGACGGCCTTTGCCCCGGAAATGCAACAACTGTCGCGCTCCCGTGGCCCGCGACCATCAGTTGCCGGCCTCCCCGACGCGGGCGCCGGTTGCATCGCCATCATCGTCATGCCCGTCGCGCGCCTTGCGCAATGCTTCCACTTCTGCGCGCAGTTCCGCCACTTCAGCGACAAGTTCTTCCAGACACTTGTTAGTCGGCTCGCATGGTTCATCACATGGCGTGCCATAAGGCATGAACTCTTTCAGCCACACTTCTGCGGGAACCAGTGTCGAACGGGCCTTCAGCCCCACCATCGTTGCGCCTTCCGGCACATCGTCAGTCACAATCGCATTGGCCCCCACCCGCGCCCGTTCGCCCACAGTGATGGGGCCGATGATCTGCGCGCCGGAACCGATGATGACATTGTTCTGCAAGGTCGGATGGCGTTTGCCGCCGATGCCATTCGTCGGGTTGGTGCCTCCCAGCGTGACACACTGGTAAATCGTCACATTGTCACCGATTTCGGCCGTTTCGCCGATGACCGAAAACCCGTGGTCAATGAAGAAGTGTTTCCCGATTTTGGCGCCGGGGTGAATGTCGATAGCCGTCAAGGCACGCGAAAGGTGGTTGACCAGACGCGCCAGCAGGTAAAGCCGCCCGCCATAAAGCCAGTGCGCCACCCGGTGCAGGCCAAGCGCCAGAACGCCGGGATAGAACAGCACTTCCCAGCGCGAACGCGGCGCAGGGTCACGCGCGCGAATGGAATCCAGATAGGCGATCAGACCGTTGAACATAACACC
>JAGREQ010000101.1:4968-7549 GCA_020446465.1 Novosphingobium sp.
GATTTTCGCACCGTTCTTGCATCAAAGCAAGCGTGGCTGCGCATTAGCGCCATCGCCGCCCCCTTGCAACGCAGCCAGCGCATCGCGCCAGATGGAAAGCGTTGGCGCCTGTTTCCGTTCGAGACTCAACCGATCAATCGTCGCGACAAGCCGTTCCACATCTGCATAACTGCGGCTCATCCGCGGCACGAGGTAACTTGCCGCCGTCTCACCCAGCGATAGCCCTCGCTGTTCGGCGTGGGCGTCAATCAAGGCTGCGATCGTTGCATCATCCGGCTCACCAATCGTCAGGTGAAGCGCAGCGCCCAGCCGTGACCGCAGATCGGGCAAGGCAATGCGCCAGTCCGGCTCACTGGCGACAAGCAACAGGGGAGTGCCTAGTTCCTGTGCGCGGTTCCAGCGGTGAAACAGTTCGGTTTCGTCCAGCGCCCCCGCATCGTCGATGGCGTCGCCTTTGCCCGTTTCGACAAACCACCGGGCCAGCAGCGACTTGCCACTGCGCGGCGGGCCAGACAACAGCGCCGTGCGATAGGGCCAGGTCTCCGGGACACCGAGCGCTTCCAGAACGGGCAGGTTGCCGCTGCCGCTGACTATACGCAGAGGCCCCTTGCCTGGCCCCTCCCCCAAAGGCAGGGCAAATTGCACCATCGTACTATCGGCTGATACGCAGCACAGAGCCGCCTTGCGCCACTTGCCAGCCGCGCGCGCGCAGGGCTGCTGCAAGACCATCAATGTCGCCAGCATAGCTGACCGACATGATCGAGGTGCCACCAAGCGCGATACTGGTCGTCGCGGCACCACGCACGCCTGCAGTGCCGCGCACGGACGCCAGCGCCGAATCGACCGCGCCTGCATCAGGGGTCGCAAACTGCACGGTGAAGCTGGTGACGACTTGCGGGATGACCGTCGTCGAATCCGGCATCGTCACCGCAGTTGCCGAATCGCCCGCGTTCTGCTTTTCGGCCTTGCGCGCCTGTTCCAGCAGTGCCTGAATGGCAGGGGCAATATCCACGCTGTCCAGGGCCAGAGTCGGGTCAGGCTTGAGCAAGCCATCACGCAATGCCCCGGTAAAGACGGTGTTCAATCTGTTGCGCGCCTTTTCCAGCATTGCAGGCAGGGCTTCATCGTCCTGCGCTGTCATCATGAAGCTGGCAATCAGCCTGTTGTCCGGCCCATAACGTGCCGTGAACGTGCCTTTTACCGGACCTCCCGGCCATTGCCGTTCAAGATGGGCGATAGCGAAGATGACGTCAGCCGCCCCGAAATCATCGAGGATATTGCGCCACCATGTCCGGCTGCGGCGCCCTTCCTGCCCGAAAGTCAGCAGAAGCGAATCTGCGCCTGCGCCCGATGGGCGGACATAATCTATCGCACTGCCACCCGGCTGATATTCGGCCCATGTCCGTTGCCAGGCGTTGCGGATTTCATAGACAGTATGCACCCCGCCCGAATTGAGGACCGGCACGAGCAGCATCGGTGCAGAGCGCGATCTTTCCCCGTCACCACCCATGAACTGACTGGCCCGGCTACGATCGAAAATAACCCCCAGGGTCGCGATATAGCGGCGATAGCCGATCTGTTCGCTATCGACGACAATCGCCGATACGATCGAATCAAGCTGACTGTCGCTGATCTTCGGGCCACCCAGCCTGGCCCAGGCGGCACGCTGCGCTTCTTTCCAGCCTTCTTCGCGCGCTTCTTCGGCGCTTTTGGCAGTCACATCCACCTTGATACCGTGGATTTCGATATCAGTGGAGGTCGCAAGCGGGGCGATACCCCGTTCACCTGCAACCTGGGCAACGAGCACATCGCGCGCTGCGAATCCGGCAACCAGCGTCGCGCCCAACGCCACGCCAAGAAGCGCGGCCTTGTGCCGGGAAATACGCGAAGTCGCGGGGCGGAGAGTGCTGGCAATCGTATTCATGTCGAGATCAGGCGAGCCTTTTGCCCAAAGCTATCGCGAAAACCAAGCCGTAATCGCCGCTTTGCCGGTGACAGACGCCCGACTGCAACACCAGACGCAAGACGTAAAGCGGTGGGCAGCACGATAAACAGCGTTGCCCGTGCCCGGCGCGCCTATTAAGGCCCCCATCATGTCAGACGACAAATCCACTTCGCAGCCCGCCTCCTACAGCTATGCCGAGGCAGGCGTTTCAATCGACGCCGGCAACGCGCTGGTGCGCGCCATCGGCCCTATGGTCAAAGCCACGGCCCGCCCCGGCGCGGATGCCGAACTGGGTGGTTTCGGCGGATTTTTCGACCCGCGCGCTGCCGGATATACCGATCCACTGCTGGTCGCCGCCAACGATGGCGTCGGTACGAAAGTCAAACTCGCCATCGACCATGACCGGCATGATCGCATCGGCATTGATCTTGTGGCGATGTGTGTCAACGACCTTATCGTGCAAGGTGCAGAGCCGCTCTTTTTCCTCGACTATTTCGCAACAGGAAAGCTGGATAACGGCGTTGCCGAGCGCGTGGTTGCGGGCATAGCCGAAGGCTGCAAGATCGCGGGATGCGCGCTGATCGGTGGCGAAACCGCCGAAATGCCAGGCATGTATGCTCCGGGCGATTACGACCT
>JAGREQ010000102.1 GCA_020446465.1 Novosphingobium sp.
TTATATTTCATCATCTTCTGCGGTGTGTGGGTTCGGGGCATCGGTCGGAAAACCCGAACTCTGTCAAGTAATGGAGAATATGTCTGCACCCAATGCAGAAGGTAAAATGTTCACCGTTGGAGTGTCTGCACAGGTTAGTGCGCAACGCTCAGCCTAAATCTGCAGGTAAGTTGATTCGCGCACCGGCGGGCGGGGAAGACGGACTGTTCCATCCTGTCTGGTTGCCGGATTTTTGAGAAATGGCTGGGGCGGCAGGATTCGAACCTGCGCATGCCGGTACCAAAAACCGGTGCCTTACCGCTTGGCTACGCCCCAGCAACGTGCGCCTCTATAGCGCCGCTTCGCCACAAGGGAAGAGGCGTTGCACATGAAATTGTATGATGCAGTTGAAGGCGGTCAAATCAGTCCATCAAAATCGCTGCCCGCGTGGCGTTCGGGCAATCCACCATTCTCGACGCTGCGATTGACAAGAAGTCCGCGCCGGACCGCTGGACGCGCCCCGATTTCATCGACCCATCGCCCGACATGGGTATATTCATGCAAGGAGAGGAAGGTCGCCGCATCGTTGTAAGCCTCACCGGCATAAAGCACGCGCAGCCACGGAAACGCAGCCATATCGGCAATGGTGTAATCATCGCCAGCCAGAAAGCGGCTCTCGGCTAGCCGTTTGTCGGCAACGTCAAACAGGCGTTTGGTTTCCATCGCGTAACGGTTGATGGGATATTCAAACTTTTTCGGCGCATAAGCATAAAAGTGGCCGAATCCGCCGCCGATGAACGGCGCGCTGCCCATCTGCCACATCAGCCACGAATAACATTCAGCGCGTGTGGTGATATTGTCGGGCAGGAAAGCACCGAACTTCTCGGCCAGATAGAGCAGAATTGCCCCGGATTCGAACACGCGAACCGGTTTATCTCCGCTCCGATCCAGCAGGGCCGGGATCTTGCTGTTGGGGTTGATCGAAACAAAGCCGCTCGAAAACTGGTCCCCGTCGCCAATGCTTATATACCAGGCGTCATATTCGGCTTCGCCAATACCCATTTCCAGAAGTTCTTCCAGCATGATCGTGACTTTTTGCCCATTGGGCGTGCCCATCGAATGAAGCTGGAGCGCGTGCTTGCCTTCGGGCAGGGGCTTGTCATGGGTGGCGCCCGAGACTGGGCGATTGATATTGGCGAAGCGCCCGCCGTTGCCGGGTTCCCATGACCAGACTTTGGGCGGGGTCCATGTGTTGTCAGTGATGAGCTTTCTCCATCCGGTTGGGGGCGGTTCTGTCTGATAAGCATGGGGCGCAGGTGCATGGTGGCCCAGGCTTGGCAGGCCTTACCCTATATTAAACACTCCATGACAGAAAGCGACCATGCTTCCGGTGCTCATCACGATTGATACGGAATACTCCCTTGCGCTCTATCAACAGGGCGATGGGCGCGACCGTGCGACCAATTTTGTGCGCTCGATTGCGTGCCGGAGTTCGCGGGGCAGCACGGGCATCAATTACCAGATGCGGCAGTTTAACCGTTTCGGGTTGAAAGGCGTGTTCTTTGTCGACCCCATGCCAGCGATGATCTGGGGGCAGGAGGCAGTGGACGAGGTCGTGCACACGATCCTGGAACACGGACATGAAGTGCAACTTCATCTTCATAGCGAGTGGCTTGAGTTTGCAGAGCCACGTGCTCGCCCGGTTGGCCGGACCGGAGCGAACATCAAGGATTTTACGCTGGATGAGCAGGTCGCGCTGCTGGAATACGCGATCGAAAGGCTCGTGGCTGCGGGCGCCGACCGCCCGATCGCGTTTCGTGCCGGAAACTATGGCGCCAATGACGATACGCTGCGCGCTCTTGCGCGGCTGGGGCTGGTTTACGATAGCAGCTTTGCCCCCGGTATTCCCGGATCGGCTTGTGAACTGTCGCTCGATCCGGCGCAACTTTCGCCAATCCTCCATTGCGGGCTGACCGAAATGCCCATTGGCGTCATCGGCGCAACCGGCGGGGGAATGCGCCACGCCCAGATTACTGCGCTTTCCCAGTGGGAGCTAAGGCGCGCAGTTGCCCATGCCACCAGCGAATGTTGGCCGGCGTTTGTGATTGTATCTCACAGTTTTGAGCTGTTTGATCGTGCGCGCGGCATACCCAACGGTGTGGTTCGCCGCCGGTTTGACCGCTTCTGCAAATGGTTGGGGCGCGAGGATGGCTCTGGAACGACGACTTTTTCGGCGCTGCGCGAAAAGGCGCAGGAATTGCGCGCAGGTGCCAATGTGCCGATGAACCTGTTGCCACATAACCCGGTGACGACCGCGCATCGCATGGTGGAGCAGGCAGTCGTCAATCATTTTCATAGCCAGCCGCCGGCCCCGCCTGCACCTTGACGCGGCACAGCGAGGCTGCGCGTCAACTTTGCAGCAATCAGCCCAGCTTCGTAATCCAGCCGTGGCGATCTTCCTCAGTGCCGCGCTGGATGCCGACCAGTTGTTCCTTCAGCCTGGCGGTCAATTGACCGGGTCCACCAGAACCGATCACGAACTCTCCATCATGGCTGGCAACACGGCCCACGGGCGTAACCACCGCAGCCGTGCCGCAGGCAAAAGTTTCCACCAGCTTGCCGGAACCTGCATCTTCGCGCCACTGATCGATGCTGTAGGGTTCTTCGGCAACGGACAGCCCCTGTTCGCGGGCAAGCGTCAACAGGCTGTTGCGCGTAATGCCGGGCAGGATCGAGCCAGTGAGCGGCGGCGTAATCATCCGTCCGTCATCAAACACGAAGAACAGGTTCATGCCGCCCAGTTCCTCGATCCATTTGTGCTCAGCCGCGTCAAGGAACACCACCTGATCGTGCCCGCGTTCGATGGCTTCGGCCTGGGGGACAAGGCTGGCGGCATAGTTTCCGCCGCACTTGGCAGCCCCCGTGCCGCCGGGCGCGGCGCGTGTGTAATCGCGGCTGACCCAGATGGAAACGGCCGGTGCGCCTGACTTGAAATAGTTGCCCACCGGGCTGGCGATGACGAGATATTTGTACTGTTTTGCCGGGCGCACACCGAGAAACGTCTCGCTCGCGAACATGAAGGGGCGCAGGTAAAGCGAGCCGCCTTCGACTTCCGGCATCCAGTCCCGGTCCGCAAGGACGAGCTGGCGTACCGAGTCGACGAAGATATCTTCCGGCAGTTCTGGCATCGCCAGCCGTCGTGCGGAGGCGTTGAATCGCGATGCGTTGGCGTCAGGCCGGAACAGGGAGATCTGCCCGTCTGCCTGTTTGTACGCTTTCAGACCTTCAAAAATTTCCTGAGCGTAGTGCAGCACGGCTGCCGCCGGATCGAGCGTGATGGGCTCGCGGGGGCCAAGCGTGGCGTTGTGCCAGCCTTTTTCTTCCGACCAGTCAATAGAGATCATGTGATCGGAAAAGACTGTCCCGAAACCAGGGCTGGCGATCAGCGCAGTGCGCGCGGCAGCGTCCACCGGGGCGGGGTGCGGGATACGATCGAATGTAATGCCGGGATTGTCGGCCATAATTTCCAAACCTTCTTGTCTGAAGGCGCGGGTAAGGGCAGTTGCGATTTCGCGCAAGAGGTTGCACGTCGGCGACAATTGCGCAGATTATGATGCACGCAATGAGAAAGGCGGCCTCCGCCCGTAGGGAGAACCGCCTTTCGCATGGTCAGCGGCCAGAAAGTGCCGCTTACGGAGCCTTTATCGTCGAAGTCGGGAATTAACGATAATGCTCCGCGCGGAAACTAACCGACCTCCCTGCTGGACCATGAGACATCGGATCACCTCCTTTCGCGCTGTTAAGCCAAAGTCGCCGTTTTTTGCGGCTCGACCGGTCGACCACCGATCTTGGGTGCAATTGTGATTCAACCACGCCGACAAGACAAGTCTTGCAATGATTTTTTTTGGCGTCAGAATTGGCGCTTCGGGCCGGTTTTCCCCGGCCTTTTTTGTGTCCGTAGAAATTACCTGATTGTGCCAGTGCTGCGCCTTGTCAGCGGCAGTCCTCGATAACGCGAGTCACTTCGGCCCAGCTTGGCACATAGAGCGTTGTCATTCCCGGTGTTTCGATGGCGAAACGCCCTTTGGAAATGGCCATGGCGTCGAGCAGCGGATCACGCGGTGACAGGCGCGCCATCAGCGAACCGCCGCGTGTTTCAACCGCCAACAGGCGTTCGGTGGTTTCAGTGCGAACCTTCATCAGCGCCTGCGCTTCGGCAGATGCGGGGCGAACCAGCCACAAGGCCTTGTCGGCAGTGCAGACCATTGCAAACAGAGGTGTGCCATCGGGAGCCGCGTAAAGCGCGCGGGTTTCTGCGCCGTTCGGGCCATAAGTCCAGTCGCCCGGCGTGCGGGAGGCATCCATCCAGCTTTCATCGCGTTGGACGGGTGCGGGGGCAGGGGCCGGTGGCGGCGCCGGTGTCGGGGTTGCTGTAGTTGCGGGGCGGGGCGGGGGTGCCTGCCGCGCAGTAGAGCAGGCAACAAGCGCGAGCGTTGCGGTAAGCGCGAGCGTTGCGGTGGCCAGCGATGCGGCGCGGAAAATCGACTGAAGGGAAATCATGGAATTGATGATGGCGTGATCCGGGGGCTGGCTCAAGCGCAAAGCTGGCGTTATCGCCATTATTCATGGCGACAAAACAACGCATAGATCAGTTGCTGGTTGAACGAGGCCAGGCGGAAAGCCGCGCCCGCGCGCAGGCTCTTGTGATGGCGGGGCTGGTCTTCATCGGTGAGAAAAAGGTGGAAAAACCCGGCCAGCAGGTGCGCGGGGACACACAAATTGAGGTGCGAGGGCGCGATCATCCGTGGGTTTCGCGCGGAGGAATCAAGCTCGCGCACGCGATCGAATACTTTGCTCTTGACCCGACTGGCGTCACCGCGATGGACATTGGCAGTTCAACGGGCGGATTTACGGATGTGCTGTTGAGCAAGGGCGCAGCCCATGTCTTTGCCGTCGATTCGGGTACCAATCAGCTTGCCTGGAAGTTGCGGCAGGATCCGCGCGTCACGGTGCTGGAAAAGACCAGCGCGCGCATTCTGACGGCGGACATGATATCTGCGCCATGCACCTGGGTTGTTTGTGACGCATCCTTCATTTCTCTCCGTAAAATATTGGAAACCCCACTTAAACTGGCCACACGGCAATGTCGTCTGGTGGCGTTGATCAAGCCTCAGTTCGAAGTAGGCAAAGGCGAAGTGGGCAAGGGCGGGGTCGTGCGCGACGCGGCCTTGCACGCCCGCGTTTGCGACGAGGTGCGTGACTGGCTGGAAAGCGATGGCTGGACCGTCGAAGGTATTGTCCCAAGCCCGATCACTGGTCCTGAAGGCAACGTGGAGTTCCTGATTTCGGCAGTGCGCGATTGATTATACTTTCGGTCGGCCACTATGCCATTTGGGTGCATTTGCCTGTCTTCTTTGGCGTAAAGGCCTCCATAAGTTGCCAGTCTGCAACAACCTCGCCAATATCACAGACCGAATCATGAAGGCTTTTACCGAACACCTGTTCCGTTTGTTTCAGGCAAGGATGCGTAGATGAGCTTACTTGCATCGCGCGGCCAGTTGCGCGCCAGTTTTGTGCGTTGGGCACTGTTTGCCGTTCCCGCGATTTTGTTATTGGGTTTTATCTCCGGTCAGTTGTCCGGCAGTGGGCCGGGTAACCCCTGGTATGCGTCTCTTGCCAAACCCGACATTATGCCGCCCTCCATCGCTTTTCCTGTCGCATGGACGGTGCTTTACGCGCTGATGGGACTGGCGCTGGCATTCATCGGATCGGCCTGGGGTGCGCACGGTCGCAAGTTGGCGCTGGGCTTGTTTGTGGCGCAGCTAATTGCGAATCTTGCCTGGTCGCCGCTGTTTTTCGGGCAGCACCAGATCACTGCCGCCCTTGTCCTGATTGGTGTGCTCGATCTGCTGGTGCTGGCTACACTGGTGCTGTTCTGGCGGATTCGCTTGGTCGCCGGTATATTGCTGCTGCCCTACATGGCGTGGCTGGTGTTTGCGACCGTGCTGAACTGGCAAATCCTTGAACTTAATCCTGCGGCTGATGGCGGGGATGTGTCCGGTGCTGTCCAGCGTATCGAACTTTGATGCTTTAGGCTGGACAAGCGCACGGCGCAGCGCCAGATAACGGCCATGCAAAGCGAAAACCCACTGATTGCCGATTTTGTCAAGTTGATGAACAGCGCGGCTGGCACATTTGCCGGAATGACCCGCGAAGCGCGTGATTCTGCGCGTGAGCGGGTGAGGGAGGCAGTGGGCGGATTTGATTTCGTCAGTCGTGAAGAATTTGACGCGGTCAAGGCCATGGCCGCCAAGGCTCGCGATGAAAATGAAGCATTGGCGGCCCGGCTCGACGCGCTGGAAGCCAAAGTAAAAGGCTAGCCATTCCGGCAAGGGACTCGACTTCGCTGGTCCGGCCCGTCATTGCTGCCAGTCATGGAAATACGCTCCCCCGCCATTGTCTGCGCGGTCCGTCCGCATGGGGAAACCGCCGTCATTGCCAGGTTTCTGACAGCCGATCATGGTTTGGTGGCTGGTTATGTCGCAGGAGGACGGGGACGGGATTTACGTCCTGTAGTCATCCCCGGCAACCGTGTTGCGCTGGATTTGCGGGCACGCTCGCATGGCCAGTTGGCGTTTGCGAAACCTGAACTGCTGGAATCGTGTGGTCCCTGGCTGGGCGAACCTCTGCCCGCTGCGGCTCTTGGCTGGGCGACGGCACTGACCGCGGCGACATTGCCGGAGCGCAACGCTTACCCTTCGCTCTACGAGGCGCTTGACGCTCTGCTCAACGCCATCTGCCATGCCCCCTCGGCGCGGGGGTGGACCGGTGTCTTGCTGGGGTATGAGGCGCTTTTGCTGCGTGAACTGGGCTATGGTGGATCACTGCCACCTATAGAGCGGGACTGGTCTAAGCAGATGGATGCTTTTGCGCGCATGGGCAACCGGATCGAACGCTATCTTCTTGCCGATCACCGTCAGGACGTTATGGCGGCCCGCGAAAGGCTCCGCGCCCGGCTGGTGCGTATCGGGCCGGATTCGGACAAGACAACTGGAAGGCAGACAGGACAATGAAAATTGCGGTCCTCGCCGGTGACGGCATCGGCACGGAAATCATGGAACAGGCGCTGCGTGTGCTGGATGCGCTGGCGCTTCCGGGGCTGGAACTCACCCACTGTGACGTGGGCGGCACGGGTTACAAGAACCATGGCCACCCTCTGCCGCCTGCCACGCTGGAGGCTGCAAAGGCGGCTGATGGGGTGTTGTTCGGTGCGGTTGGCGACCCGGATTGTGACAATCTGGAGCGCGCCCTGCGCCCGGAGCAGGCCATTCTGGGCTTGCGGCGCGAACTTGAACTGTTTGCCAACTTGCGTCCTGCCACAATGTTCAAGGGGCTGGAGCATCTTTCTGGCCTGAAGCCGGAGATCGCAGGCGCTATCGACTTGCTGATCGTGCGCGAATTGAACGGCGATGTTTATTTCGGCGATAAGGGCATCCGCACGCTGGACGATGGACGGCGGCAGGGCTGGGACATGATGTCTTATGCCGAGGAC
>JAGREQ010000103.1 GCA_020446465.1 Novosphingobium sp.
GTTCGTCCTCGAATATGCTGGCATGTCCTTCGTTCTCACTCCTCGAACTGACGTTTTTGACCTCCGGCCGTGACCGCACGGAATTTGTCCACGCCGCCTAGCCCCTGGTCTTTTGATATTGGTCCGCCAGCGACGCAAGCGAGGCGTGATCTGTAAAGTCGAGCTTGAGCGGGGTGATCGAGATATAGCCGTCCTTGATCGCTTCAAGGTCAGTCATGTGGCCCGGCGTATGCTCTATCACATCAAGGCCGAACCAGTAATAATCCTGCCCGCGCGGATCGGTGCCTTTGACCACGGTTGAACGGCTGTAATCATGGAACCCCTGCCGCACCACGCGGCTGCCCTTTATCGCTTCTGGCGTGCGGGCGGGAAAGTTGATGTTGACCAGCGTGCGCGGGGCAAACTCTGCCGCAATAATCGGCTCCAGAACGCGCGCCCCCCAACCGCGTGCCGCCGCAAACAGGTCATCGCTTGCCAGTGTGGCGCGGGAATAGACCTGACTGAGCGCGATCGAGCGGATACCCGCCAGCGTCCCTTCCATGGCAGCGGAAACGGTGCCCGAATATGTCACGTCATCGCCAAGGTTCGCCCCGCGATTGACGCCTGACAGGATTACGTCGGGTGCAATATCCAGCACTTCGCGCAGGCCAAGGTTGACGGAATCGGTAGGCGTGCCGCTGACTGCAAAACGGCGATCCCCATGACGATGGAGGCGCACCGGACGGTGGAGAGACAGCGCGTGTCCTGCGCCTGATTGTTCTTCCGACGGCGCGCAGACCCAGATATCGTCGCTGAACTGGCGGGCAATTTCCTCCAGAACTTTCAACCCCGGCGCGTAGATGCCATCGTCGTTGGTGAGGAGTATCCGCATTGCGCCTTTTTCCCGTTCGGCCGTTAATTTAATAGTGTGGCGTCAGTTTTTCTATTCCGCCCATGTAAGGGTGGAGCGCGGCTGGCAAATCGACCGAACCATCAGAATTCTGGCCATTTTCCAACACTGCCACCAGTGTGCGCCCCACCGCAAGGCCGGACCCGTTGAGAGTGTGGACAAATGCCGTGCCCTTTTCGCCATCGGGACGATAACGGGTATTCATCCGCCGCGCCTGATAATCGCCGCACCAGCTGATTGAACTGATTTCGCGGTAGGCGCCTTGCCCTGGCAGCCACACTTCAAGGTCGAAAGTTTTCTTCGCCGTTGCGCCCATGTCGCCGGTGCAGAGCATGACCTTGCGATAAGGCAGGCCTAATGCTTCCAGCACGGTTTCGGCAGAGCGGACCATGTGGGCATGTTCGGCCTCTGCATCTTCCGGGCGGCATACGGTCACCAGTTCCACCTTTTCAAACTGGTGCTGGCGGATGAAGCCGCGCGTATCCTTGCCTGCCGCGCCTGCTTCGCTGCGGAAACAGGGGGTCAGTGCGGTGAGGCGGACCGGCGATGCCAGATCGTCGATGATCTGTTCGCGCACGCTGTTGGTCAGGCTGACTTCGGCAGTGGGGATAAGCCAGCGGCCATCGGTTGTCTGGAACAAATCCTCGGCAAACTTGGGTAATTGTCCGGTGCCGAATACGGCCTCATCACGCACCAGCAGCGGCACGGCGCATTCGGCATAGCCGTTCTGGCTGGTCTGCAAATCCAGCATGAACTGGCCTAGCGCGCGTTGCAGCCGCGCCATTTGCCCCTTGAGGAAAGTAAAGCGTGCACCAGAAAGTTTTGCGCCGGTTTCAAAGTCCAGCCCCAGGGCTGGGCCGATGTCGGCATGTTCTTTCGGGTCAAAATCAAAGGCACGCTTTGTGCCCCAGGTGGAGACTTCCACATTGTCATTTTCGTCCGCACCTTGCGGCACATCGTCTGCCGGCAGGTTGGGCAGACTTGCGAGCATGTCATTGAGCCGCGCGCCCAGTTCCCGTTCGGCGGCCTCCATCTCGGGCATTGCCTGTTTCAGCTCGGCCACTTCGGCTTTCAGCGCCTCGGCCCGATCCTTGTCGCCCTGTCCCATGGCCTGCCCGATTTGCCTGGACGCATCGTTGCGGCGGCTCTGGGCTTCCTGCACTCTGGTCGTCGCTTCGCGCCTTTCGGCATCGAGCGCGACAATACGGGCAGCGACTGGTTCTGCCCCGCGGCGGGCGAGTGCCGCGTCAAAGTCTTCGGGGTTGTCTCGGATCAGGCGAATATCATGCATGGGCGCGGGCTATGGAAGCTTTGTCTGCGCGCGGTCAAGCGCCAGATGACGCATCTTTCATTTCCACTGTCCGCGCCCCGCTGTCCGTGAGCGCGTTTCAGGGCGTTATTTGCGCGAGCAGGTGCTTATCCCGAACGGGGAATAGGCCGGGCATCGGCGCGTCAGCCCGGTGATGAGAGGCACGATCCCGATCAGACCCCACAGGGTCTTGGGACCAATAAACACCAGGGAGAGCAGCACGAGGCCGACAATGATACGCAGCGCCCTGTCCCATGTTCCGACGTTGACTTGAAACATCGTGAGAGTGTCCTTTCCTGCAATTCAGAATCTGGCCAGAATCTGGCCGGGTTCCGCCCGGTTTTATAGTCTGGGCTGGCAGATTGCGCCTCGCCTTGATGCAAATCAAGCAGGAACCGGACAGGCTGGTTTATTCCAGACCCAGCGTTACCCGTGCCTGCCTCGCGATCTCATTGGCTCTCTGGATAGAAGGTCGCTGGTTAAGTCGTTGAAGATGATCGGCAAGATGCGGGAAGGGGGTGGTGTCGAAACCACCTTTCACAGCCACGCTCAGCGCCCATTGCAGATAGGCATCGATGATCGACCATTCGCCCAGCCACCAGCCATGCTCGGCAATACGCGCTTCGGCATAGGCAAAAGATTTGCTCGCCAGTTTGATGGACATGGCGCGCACCGGCTCCGGCTCACCTTCGGTCAGACGGTGGGGGTTCAGGATACCGCGCACTTGCGGGTGCAGGGTGGCGCTACAGAATGAAAGGCCACGGATGGCTTCCGCCCGGCCACGCGGGCTGCCGTCGGATGGCAGCAGTTTCGCTGCGGGCTTCAGCGCATCGATATAAGCGATGATTGCCACGTTTTCGGTCAGCAAGTCCCCGTCAATCAGGAGTGCGGGGACTTTGCCGAGCGGATTGACCTTGAGATAATCCGCCCCGGTCTGTTCCATTTTTGCAAGATTGACCAGCTTCAGGTCGTAATCGAGGCCCGCTTCTTCCAGCGCGCAAACAGTCACATGCGAACAGGCGGCGGGGAAATAGAACAGTGCAAGATCTGGCATGGTTTTCAACCTTGGTGGTTTTCAGGCTCTGCCACAACAGTTAGCCTCGTGTTGCTGGCCATGCAATTGCATCGGGTGTGCGCATGGCCAAATCGCTGCATCCCATGAAAGAAGCAGTTGAGCGAACGAAAATGTCATCTTACGAAGGTCATAATGCTGGACCTTAATGGCATATACAATTTTATGGTGGTTGCAGATCGCGGCGGGATCAGTGCTGCTGCAAGAGCCACTGGAATATCCAAATCCAGAATCTCCAGACGCCTTGCGGCGCTCGAAGGGGAGCTCGGAATTGAACTGTTTGACCGCAAGGCTTCCGGCTTCCAGCTCACGCCGGCCGGTCATTCATTTCATGATCACTGCAACGGCTTGATCGAGGAGGCTGCCCGCATTGAGGAATTTTCCTGGCAGCCAGGGGGGAAGTCTGCTGTTGCCGAGAGTTCGGAGCAGGCAGCACGCGTGCCAGAGCTGGCGCCGCAACAAGATCAGGTGACTGGAACTGACAGTTCGCTCCGTCGCCAGGATGTGGTTCAACACCATATATTGCAGAACATCTGGAACCAAAGCCTGAAGCCCGGTGATAAACTTCCTGCCGAGCGTAAGCTTGCGGCTGAACTGAACATTTCCCGGCAATCGGTGCGCGAAGCAATTCGCAGCCTTGAAATGACGGGCGTGCTCGCCCTGCAACGCGGGCCGCAAGGCGGTTCTTTCGTTCGTCAGCCTGGGCCGGATGGTATCACCTATTCAATACGTAATATGCTGATTTTAGGGAACTTGCCTCTGGCTGATTTGCTACAGCTCAGGGCGTCAATCTTTGGCCAGGCGGCAGAGCTTGCCGCAATATCTCCCGACAGATCGCATGTTGACGCACTTGAAGAGAACCTGAAGCAGCTCAAGATCGCAAACCGGAACAAGCAGCCAAAAGACACCATCGCCCTAGCGACAGCGTTTTATAGAATTGCCGGCCATGCGTCAGGCAATCGCCTTCTCGCAATTCTTGTCGATGCGATTGCCAATATCATCGAGGAACTTTTGTCCAGTATGCAAGACTGGCCATTCGTCGTCGAAGGGGAGGTCGCCCGGCGAGAAGCGTTGAATGCTATCCGCGCGCGCGACGACAAGGCTGCCGGAGCGATAATTCGCGAGCACTGCACGCAAACCAATCCGGTGTTGCTGAAAGCGCGATTGTCGGGCGCCGCCTGAAAATCGGATTGAAAGCAGCCGGTGCAAGGTGTTGCAAATTGGCTACGTTCCCATGGGCATTATACAGCGTCGGCCAGTATATGCTTGACCCTGGCAAAGTGCTCCCGTTAACACCGGGCCAGTTGGTCGAACCAATTGTGTTATATTTGGGACACAAGATGTTCGGCTATCAAACCGGAGGGGATAATCATGAAGAGTTCCGTTGCTTTCGGGCTGCGCTGCAGCGTGGCGGCTACTGCAATTGCGATCACTGCGGTCTCAGGTTCTGCCTGGGCGCAGGAAAGCGGTTTGAACGACAGCAATACGATCGTCGTTACCGCTAATAAGCGCGAGCAGAATCTCAACGATGTCGGTTTGACAGTCACGGCAATCGGCGGCGAAGCGCTCAAAGAACGTAAAATTTCCTCGCTTGAGGATATTGCCTCGATCGTTCCCGGTCTCGCATTCTCGTCGAGCACCACCAACACGCCGATCTTCACGTTGCGCGGTATTGGTTTTCAGGAAAGCTCGCTGGGTGTCTATCCGGCCGTAAGCGTCTATCTCGATCAGACCCCGCTGCCTTTCCCGATCCTCGCTTCGCACTCCGCGTTCGATCTTGAGCGTGTCGAAGTTCTCAAAGGTCCGCAAGGCACGCTGTTCGGCCAGAACTCCACCGGCGGCGCAATCAACTATATCGCAGCCAAGCCCACGGATACCTGGCAGGCTGGCGGCGATATCAGCTATGGTCGCTTCAACACGATCGAAGGCAACGCTTTCGTGAGCGGACCTATTGGCGAGCGTGCAGGAATGCGTGTTGCAATCAATGGCCTGAATTCAGACGATTGGCAGAAGAGTATCACCCGCGACGATACGAACGGCCATAAATCCTATGTGGCCGGGCGCTTCCTGCTGGATGTTGAACCATCGGATAATATCAAGCTGCAATTCAATGCAAACGGTTGGATCGACAAATCGCAGCCTCAGGCTCAGCAACTCATTTCGGTCAACCCGCAGAACCCGATCGACGGATCAGAAGCTACATCGCGGATTGTCGCTTCATCCTTCTCGCCCAATAGCGCCCGCGCTGCCGACTGGACGCAAATGGCAATCGATCCGGGTACCGGTGTCATTCTGACGCCCGAAGTTCCCTATGGCGGTGCGCCGGGCAACGGTGTTGGCGGCTATGTTGATGGAACCGGCAAACTCGTCAATTTCGAACCGTTTTCCGATCGTCGCCTGTGGCAGCTCGCCATGCGGGCTGATATCGAACTGGGCGATCTGACACTGACCTCGCTGACATCCTATACCGATTTCGATCAGGAACAGCGTCTTGACCAGGATGGCAATGCGCTGGTGACATTCGACCTGGAAAAGGCCGACGGTTACATCAGGACATTCAACCAGGAACTGCGCCTCGCCAACGACACGGCTTCTCAGATCAGGTGGTTGATCGGTGCAAACTATGAAGACAGCACCACTTATGAAGATCAGGCTCTGCGCTATTTCGACAACTCGAACTTCAGCCCCGGCCTGAACTGGATCAACTACAGTGGTGTGACCAATCGTCAGGATATTGAAAACTGGGCAGTCTTCGCCAATCTCGAATTCGACGTGACTGAACAACTGACACTCAAGGCATCCGGACGCTACACTGAAAGCACGATCGATTCCTCGATTTGCTCTTACACGTCGGATACGGGTCGTGTGGAAACGCTGTTCGGTGGTGCGGGCGTCAACGGCACCTGCTTTACCTTCGATGAAAACTTCCAGAATGGCCCGCCGATTACAAACACGCTGAAGGAAGATAACGTTTCCTGGCGCTTTGGCCTCGATTACAAGGTCAACCCGGATGTGCTGCTCTATGCCAACGTGTCGCGCGGCTACAAGGCTGGCAGCTTTCCCAGCCTGTCGGTTGCCAGCTATATCGGTATGCTTCCGGTTACACAGGAATCGGTGACAGCTTACGAAGGCGGTTTCAAGGCGTCGCTGGCTGATCGTCGGATCCAGTTGAACGCAGCCGCGTTTTACTATGATTACAAAGACAAGCAGATCCGTGGTAAGCTGAGAGATCCTACTTTTGGCGGTCTGGATGCACTCATCAACATTCCCAAGTCCCGCATTTTCGGTGCAGAAGCAGATATTACTGTCCGGCCTGTCGATGGACTGACGTTGAATGCAGCTGTCACCTATCTTGATTCCAAGGTCACTCAAAACCCACCGGGTGAGTCTGCACCGGGTGCGTTTGATGGCCGCGATTACAATATCTACGGGCTTAAGGACAATTTCGAGGGTGATCCACTGCCCTTCACTCCCAAATGGTCGGGCGTAGTCAACCTCGATTACCGGCACGAGATGGAATCGGATGGTGCGGTGTTCTTTGGGGCTACCGTCAACGCTCGCTCGCATTCCGACGCTGTCATCGGTGCGAACCGCATTGCGTTTCCTTATTCCGCTACATCGTTCACACGCCCTGATCTTGACGGGAATGTCTTCAACATCAAAGGCTACACCACGGTCGATGCGCGCCTGGGTTATGAGGCTGATGGCGGGGCATGGAAGGTCATGTTGTGGGGCAAAAACATATTTGACACTTACTACTGGACCACAGTTATTCCTTCGAACGATTCACAGGCAAGGTTCGCAGGTATGCCGGCAACCTACGGTGTGACGTTCGGCTTCAAAATACAGTAAGACTCTGCGATACGCAGATGAACGCATTAAGGGGGCCAATCGGCCCCCTTTTTTACACCCCGGTGTTGATTTCCGGTGAGATTTGACCCGGGAGGGGAGATAATTTTCATTGAGATTTGACCCATGTTTGAACGGCTTCCGATCTTTGGATTG
>JAGREQ010000104.1 GCA_020446465.1 Novosphingobium sp.
ATTCAATCTTTCCAGCGTGTTGCGGGTGTAGCTCAATGGTAGAGCAGAAGCCTTCCAAGCTTACGACGAGGGTTCGATTCCCTTCACCCGCTCCAGCCACAATCCAGAAACATCCTTGATCGTCTGTAAAAGGCACTCATTCATCCTATTATTAGCGCTAAATGCTTGCGGATGGATTTTGATGGGCCGGGTGTGATGTGAAACCATGGACTTCCATGCTCTTTAGTGTTTCGTCAAAAACTGAATTGGCAGTAGCGGTATAGTCTTTTGATATTCCTAGCTTATTATCCGAAGAAGCCTGTCAATTTTTTCGCGCAATACGTTAATCGCCACAAACCTGATGCTTGTCCGGTACGCCCAATTTTCAGCGAACCAAATAGTGCGCTGCACGCATTCCCATGCAATGTTGAATCGTAGCTTGGGGGGTAAAGGGGTGGACTTTTGATATTGATTGTTTATGCAATCATTGCATTGGCAATTAATATCAGGCGGAATGTGAGTTACTACCGGTCAGACAACTTTCAGCCGTGTGAAGGCATCGGCTATCGGATCAAGCGTTTGCATCAGGTGGCCTACGCCTTGATCGAGCGGCGTTTCAGCGACCCTGATCTCAGCTTCACCCAATGGATTGCTCTTGTTCTCCTGCGGGGCGGGCAGGTCGATACATGCGCGGGACTGGCCGATTTCACCGGACATGATCGCGGCGCGACCACCCGGATGCTCGATGGGCTGGAAACCCGCGGCTTCGTGATACGAGAGCGTGATACCCTTGACCGCCGGATCGTAAGGCTTGTGCTGACCGAAGCAGGCGCCGATGCCTGCAAGGCACTGACACCGCGCGTGATGGATTTCTGGAACGACGTGCTCGATGGTTTCGAACGGTCCGAGATCGACCGATTTCACGCCATGCTTGATGCTATCCAGCAGCGCGTTGATCAGATGGCTGAAACGGACACGCAGCCATGATGCGCCGCGTCCGTTTTCTTCCCGCAGTGGCTTTGACCGCGCTGCTTGCAGCCTGCGCCGGCAACCTTGCCGAGCCACGGCTGGCCCCGGTCACATCTTCCGACATGGGGCTTGGCGGCGAAACTGCGCCCGCCATCCCCGCTGCATGGTGGACGGACATGGGGGATGCCCAGCTCGATCGCATCATGTCAGATGCGCTGGAGTCCAGCCCGGACCTCAGCATGGCAATGGCCCGACTGGATGCTGCGCGGGCCACGCTCGATATGCGACGGTCAGATGGACGGCCGCAAGTGGATGTGGATGGTGATGAACAGCGAACCCGGCTGAGCGAGCATTATATCATACCGCCGCCTTATGGTGGATCGACACAATGGATGGGGCAGATTCAGGCCAACCTTAGCTGGACTCTTGATTTCTGGGGCAAACAGGCCACTGCCGTCCGGCAGGCCAGTGCTTCTGCCAAGGCTGCCGCGCTTGATGCAGATGCGGCACGGCTGGCCCTGACCGGGGCCGTTGCCCAGACATACGTAGAACTGGTGCGGGCTGAGCGGATCATTGCCGTAACCCGGACACGGATTGCTGAACGGCAAAACGCCTTGCAACTGACCAATGCCCGCGTGCGCGCCAGGCTGGCCTCGCAACTGGACGCCGAGGCAGTGCGCACCGAACTGTCACGGGCCGAACAGGAGCTTGTCCGCGCGCAAAGTCAGCGCAGTCTGGCCGTACACGCCTTGGCCGCTCTGGCTGGGCGGGGCGTCGATTATTATGACACGATTGGCCCGGCCACGCTGAATCTGGATAGCGCGCTCCCCGTGCCAACCGTGCTGCCAGCCGATTTGCTGGCTCGTCGACCCGATATTGCGGCAGCTCTCGCCCGGATCGAGGCAGCACGGCAAGGCCGGGAACTGGCTCGCAAGGCATATTACCCTGACATCAATCTGGCAGGGCTGGTCGGTGTTCAGGCCCTGGGTCTCGACAAACTGTTTACTGGCGGCGCCGTGACTTATGGCGGCGGTGCGGCAATTCACTTGCCGATTTTCAATGGTGGCAGGCTGCGCGCTGAACATGGCCGCGCAACGGCAGATCTCGATACAGCGATCGCCGACTATAACGGGCAGGTTGTCGGGGCTGTGCGGGACGCTGCCGACGCGCTCACCAGCGTCAGTTCCAGTGCAGACGATCTTACCGCCCAGCGGAACATCACCCACGGGTTGAGCGAGACCCGCCGCCTCAATCGCATTCGCATGAACAGCGGGCTGGATTCGCGCCTCGATATTGTCGCGTCGGAACTGCGCCTGCTCGAAGCAGAAGTGGCGACCGCCAATCTCGAAGCGGAAAGCGTGCTTGCCCGCATCAGGTTGCTTGTCGCGCTGGGCGGGGATTTCCCGACCAGTGCTCCGGCCAGTTCCTCCAATCCTCCCGAAAGAAAGTCCGACAATGGCTGACGCCGCAACTCCCACCCTTGCGACTGGCGAAGACACAGCGCCAGCACGCGGCAATTCGGCATTGCGCCGCCGCCTGTTGCTGATCGTTGCTGCGCTCGTTGTTATTCTGGCAATTGCCTATCTGGTCATTTTTGTCTTGCTCGCCCCCGCGAGCGAAGAAACCGACGATGCCTACGTTGCAGGCGATGTTGTCAGCATTACCGCCCGCGATCCGGGTGTGGTGATGTCGCTGCTGGCAGATGATACGCAGACAGTCCGGGCTGGCGAACCGCTTTTAAAGCTGGACCCGACAACAGCCGATGTCAGCCTTGCGGCCGCTGCTGCTGAACTGGGCAAGGCTGTGCGCAGTTTCCGGGCCGTCACCAGCCAAGTGAGCAGCGGCGATGCCGCCGTTGTCCAGGCAGAAGCAGAACTGACCAAGGCCCGCAACGATCTCGCCCGGCGCGCATCGGCAGCCGCCGCCGGGGCAGTTTCTGGCGAAGAACTGGCACATGCGCGCGATGCCGTGAAGGTCGCGAACGCAAACCTCGCTCTGGCGCGCAGCCAGCGGGCGCAGGCGCAAAGCACAATTCAGGGCACCAGCGTTGCCAACAATCCGGCAGTGCTGGCCGCAATCGCCCACTATCGTCAGGCCGCGATCATGCGTGGCCACATGGATATCAATACGCCGGTGGATGGCGTTGTGGCCAAACGCAATGTGCAGATCGGTCAGCAAGTCGAAAAAGGCGATCCGCTCATGGCAGTGGTGCCGCTGCACAAGGTCTGGATCGATGCGAACTTCCGCGAGACGCAGCTCGAAGATATCCGTATCGGCCAGCCGGTAAAGATCACGACCGATACCTATGGCAGTGATACCGTGTTCCATGGCCGTGTAGCCGGTATCAGCCCCGGTAGCGGCAATGCCTTTGCCCTGCTGCCTCCACAGAACGCCAGCGGCAACTGGATCAAGATTGTGCAACGCCTGCCGGTCCGCATCGAGCTGAACCCGTCGGAACTGGACAAGGCCCCGCTGCGGATTGGCCTGTCGGTAAAGGTCGAGGTCGATACGACCGATACCAAGGGCGCCCTGATCGGCGCACCGGCCCGCAAAATCTATGCCGACCAGGACAGCGATGGGAGCAATCCTGCTGTCGAGCAGGAAATAGCCCGGATTATCGCCGCCAACAGCGGAGGCCGCAGGTGAGCGATGCCTCCGGCAGTGGCGGTGCAATGCGCCCGCTGCATGGCCCGGTGCTTGCCGTCACGGCGATAGCGCTGGCGCTGGGCACTTTCATGCAAGTGCTCGATTCCACAATTGCCAATGTTTCCCTGCCGACAATCGCCGGCAATCTGGGCGTCAGTTCGGACAATTCGACCTGGGTTATTACATCGTTCGCCGTCGCCAACGGCGTGGCCGTTCCGTTGACCGGCTGGCTGATGGGCCGGTTCGGCGTGGTCCGCTCATTCGTGTGGTCAGTTTCGCTTTTTACGCTGGCGTCCCTGCTGTGCGGCATAGCCTGGAGCCTGAATTCGCTGATCGTGTTTCGTATCATCCAGGGCGCGGTTTCCGGCCCGATGATTCCCGGTAGCCAGGCTTTGCTGATCTCCATTTTCCCGCCGAACAAGCGATCAACCGCACTGGGGATCTGGTCCATGACGACATTGGTCGCCCCCGTTGCCGGTCCGATCCTTGGTGGCTGGATTTGCGATAACTATCACTGGAGCTGGATCTTCCTGATCAATCTGCCTGTGGGACTGGCCTGTGCCTTTCTGACGAAGGTAAATCTGGCATCACGCGAAACGCCAACGCAAAAACTGCCGATCGACACGATCGGTGTGGCGCTGTTGATCGTCTGGGTCGGAGCGCTGCAGATCATGCTCGATCTCGGAAAGAACGAAGACTGGTTTCATTCCACCACCATCGTCGTCATGGCGATCATTGCGGCGATCGGCTTTGTTGTCTGGGTCGTATGGGAAATGACCGATGAGAACCCGGCGGTTGACCTGTCACTGTTCCGCAGCCGCAACTTTTCCCTTGGAACGCTGGCGTTCTGCCTTGGCTATGCGCTGTTTTTCGCCAATGTCCTGCTTCTGCCGCTGTGGCAGCAGACACAACTGGGCTACACGGCGACGTGGGCCGGACTGGTGGCGGCGCCCAGCGGTGCGGTTGCCGTCGTGCTGGCACCTTTCATGGCGCGTATCAGCAACAAGGTTGATCCACGTTGGCTGGCCACGGTCGCCTTCGTGGCATTTGCAGTCTCCTATTTCATGCGCGCCAACTTTACCGCGCAGACGACATTCTTCGATTTCACGCTCCCCATGATGGTTCAGGGCATTTCGATGAGCGTCTTCTTCATCGCGATGATCCATATCCAGCTTGACGGGATTGCAGCCAAGGACATTCCGTCAGCCACCGGCATTTCCAATTTCGCCCGGATTACAGCGGCCAGCTTTGCAGCCTCCATTATCACGACTGCATGGGACCGGCGCGAAGCCCTGCATCAGAGCCGCATGGTCGACGTTGTTCACCCCGGCGCACCCGCATTCGATGCCGCCATGCGCGGGCTGGAAAGTCTCGGCGCCAGTTCATTGCAAGGCTCAGCGATCATAATGCGTGAGATTGTCGTGCAGGCCTATCTGCTGGCGTCGACAGACCTGTTTTATATATGCGGCTGGCTATCGCTATTCATGATTGGCGTCTTGTGGCTGACCAGCAAGCCCAAACCGCATGGATGAAACATTTCAAGAAAGAAGCTGATAGCCTTTACCCCGCTACGACCCTGACGCTGCAGCCTCATTTTCGGCATGATCTGACTGGAACAGGCGGGCAACAAGGTTGCTGTCGGTCGTGTCCTCGCCCGTCACGGCCATAGCCAGCAATTCACTGCCCAGAATTGTCGGTGCTATCACAACATCCGGGCCGACCCGTTTTACCCGCTGGAGATTGCGCGCGTCGTTGACCGCAACAACGGTTTTGAGATTCTTGCTCAGCTCCTTGGCGGCGAGAACAACAAAGGCATTGTTGGCGTCGTCGTCTCCCAGCGCGAGTATGGCTTCGGCATCCGCGCAGTCGGCCTGTTTCAATATGTCGAGATCGTTTGCGCTGCCGACGATATATTCCACGCCGTCCATGCGATTTTCTGGCTCGTTGATCGTGATAAACAGGGCTTTCTTTCCCCGGGATACCAGCTCTCGATACGTATTGAGCGCCAGTGCTGACTGGCTGACGATTACATAATGGCCGGATTGCTTCATGAACTTTCCCCGCCCCTTCAGTATGGATTGAAAACGGTGCTGGATGAGAGGGATCAGCACTGTGCTTAACGACGTTGCAAATATCGTGATCCCAAGGATGATAAGCGAGACGACGTAAAGCCTTGCTTCGGGTGTTACGGGCTGAATATCGCCATATCCAACCGTCGACATCGTCACGACCGAGAAATACAGCGCCGTGCTGAAATCCGCGATGGCCGGGGAAAACTGTTTACCCAGCAGGAAACTTCCCAGCACGCCGTAAGCCAGCAACATGGCGATGCTGCCCAGCGAGAATATCGTGGCGGCAATCACGCTGCTGTGATCGAAATGGTTACGAAAACGGATCAGGAATGCGAGCAGCACCATCTGATACAGAACGAGCGCACCACTCGTATCGCGGGTTAAAAGCCAAAGCCCGAGGTTGATTGTCAACACGCCCGAAATGACGACCCAGGCAAGGCGCGACCGCATCAACAGGCCAATGGCCATAGTGACGGCAAAGACGCCTGAAATCATCCGGTGGGCGCCCGACATGATCCCCGCGATAACCTTGTCGGACAGCAGGATCAGGGTATCGAGAGAAAACCCGCCTGCAACAATCTGCGCGGTCAGCCCACCCAGCTGGATAGCCCCCAGAAGCAATGCACCGGCCGCTGCGATGAAGTGCGGAGAGCTGTATATGGCGTCGCGCCAGCGCGCTGCAATTTGCGCGACGTTCAACCCGTTTGATCCAATCTTTCCCAAGCCGTTTACCTTGAAATTAGGCTATTTTCCTTTCGCATAATGCAAAATCCGGGCGTTGGCCGCAATACCGGGCCATGTGCCACCAGCGCGCGGCATATCGTCGGCACCGCCGTTCACCATTAAGCCTGAGCCTAGGCAGGGCCGCGGGAACGAGGAAGTTCTCCAGCCCATCGCTTCGTCTGACAATATCGGCAAGCGTGTAGCGGTCCAGTGTTGCAGCGAAGGCGGGTGCAAGCCCTGAAAGACCGGAACCAGGCCCACTGATACATATTAATGTTATTGCTAAGTTTTTACCGATTAAGTGGATTTGTCGATTTCTGTAACGAGGAAATCACGCTGGCCTGTGCAATGCGGCAGGAGTAGCCAATGTCCGGGTCTGGCATTGTTCAGGCTGAACAGGAGGAGAGCTTACTCATGAAAATCCGTAAACTTGCCCTTGTGGCACTCATGGTGGCGGCATCGCCCGTCGCACTGACCGGAACCGCGCAGGCTGAAACCACAGCGCCTGCCGCCAGGGAATGGTGGCCAAAGAACCTCGATCTTTCTGCGCTGCGTCAGAACGAAGCCCAGTCCAACCCCTATGGTGCAGACTATGACTATGCGACGGAGTTCGCTTCGCTCGATCTCGATGCGGTCAAGGCCGACATACGCAAGGTGCTGACGACCTCTCAGGCGTGGTGGCCGGCGGACTATGGCCACTATGGCCCATTTTTCATCCGCATGGCCTGGCACGGTGCGGGCACATATCGCACCGGCGACGGGCGTGGCGGTGCAGGTGGCGGAGAACAGCGTTTCGAGCCGCTCAATTCCTGGCCAGACA
>JAGREQ010000105.1 GCA_020446465.1 Novosphingobium sp.
GCTAATCCCGGCACGGCGCTGCCTGCCGGCGCCGTGCCCACGATCAGCACCAGCTACCAGCGCGACTATCATGGATGGAGCCCGGCACTTGCGCTCAACTGGCGCCCGCATGACGATCACTTGCTGTTCATGGCGGTCAGCCGCAGTTTCGAGCCGCCCACGCATGACGATCTGCTGGCGACGGTCAATGGTACGCCCAATAGCAGTCCCGGCCGCCCCAATCCCGCCAATCCGGCACTGCCTGTGGCCGCTTTCACGACGCCCGATCTCGAGGCGCAGCGCGCGACCACGGTTGAGGGCGGATGGCGCGGAAGCGCGGGCACGCTCACCTGGGATGCGACCATCTATTATAGCTGGATAAGGAACGAGTTGCTCAGCCTGCGTGACGAGAGCGGTGCGTCGCTCGGCGCGATCAACGCGGACCGGACGCGGCATTTCGGCATCGAACTGGGCATCGGCGCCCGGATTACGCCGGCGCTGACAACCCGTCTCGCCTATACCTATCAGGATTTCCGCTTTCACGACGATCCCGTGCGCGAAGACAACCGTCTCGCCGGCGCGCCGCGCCACTGGATCCAGGCGCAGGCCGACTATGCGGCTACCGATAGCTGGACCGTCGGCGCGACGCTCAAATGGGTGCCCGAGCGGACCCCGGTCGATAATCTGAGCACCGTCTTCAACGATCCCTATGCTGTTGTCGACCTGCGCAGCACGCTGCAAATCAGCGAGGCCCTGTCTCTCTTCGGCGAAGTGACCAATCTTTTCGACGAGACCTACGCATCCTCGACGCTGATCGTCGATCAGGCCCGCGCCGACCAGGCCGCATTCATTCCCGGCGATGGGCGCGGATTCTTCGGCGGTCTCACGGTCCGGTTCTGAACCGAACATTCCACCAACCCAGCAAAGGACACCACAATGAAACCGATCTATCATGTTCTGATAGCGCTTGCTGCCTTCACCGGACAATGCAGCGCGCAAGCACGGTCCACACCTATAGACGTTGACAGTCTCACCTATGAGACCGTCCACGACGTCGCCGAGCGCAGCATCTTGGCCAAGGATGCTTCAAACAGGCCACTGGTCGTGCTGCTGAGGCTCGACGACGGCGACTTCTTGCCGCCGCACGGCGCGCAAGGCGGCCTGCGCCTGCTGACGGTTCTCTCGGGCGAACTTTCCTGGGGCGATGGCGATGAGGTCGATCCCAATGCCGAGCGCATCTTCGGCCCCGGCGCAATCCTCGTCGTTCCGGCCGAAGGCGGCGAGCATTGGGCCGCCGCCCGCAACGGTCCAGTCGTACTGCAGGTCGTGTTCGTGCGCGATGGCGGCACCTTGACCGCCCGGTGATGCTGTTCAGCCCTGCGATAGCGACCCACAGAATTGCCTTGCCGATACGAACACGCTGGCCCAAACCACCAGCTATCGTAGCGCTATAGCGAAGACATAGTTCGCATTTTCGTCGCGCGTGCCCCGCCACTGAGTCAGTAAAAACTCGTTATTCAGATATGTATGATGTCCGCAGTATTCTGCGGTTTTTTGGTGCTTATCCCGTACTACGGAGTCGCGCAAGCGATGGGTGCGGGAGGGTGACGATCAACAGGCGGATAACAGCGGAGAGAGTTTGGCTTCTATTTCGCCCCTGTCTGGCAAGTGGCAGCCGAGACGATCTGGCGCACACCGACCACCGATAAGAACCGGTAAAGCGATGCGCTTTGCGCCTCTTGCTTGGTTGCGCGGCAGGCAACTGTTGCCGTGCCAGCCTCAAAAAAAGCGGACCGCCTACGCGTGTGGGTTTTCCCAGGTTGCCAGGCATGAAGCTTCACTGTTGGCGCTGAGTTCTCCTGGCACCAGTTTGGCCAATGACCAGAAAATAGTGTGACCAGTTTCAAGCTACCGGGTTGTTCAGACCATGGGACCTCCTTTCCTTGCCTGCTCCGGGGAGCCGACTTGCAGGCTACGAATCACTTCTCCTGTGTGCTGTCACGACCACTGCGCTGTCGAGCATGTCTGCGCAGGGGCGATGGTTCTTGCCCGGGTTCGTTTTGCACTTTTTGTAAGAGCGGCACGCGCAGGCAAGCATCATGCATGTGTTTGTGGATATTTGCCGGGGAATGGAAGGCATGCACTTGACATTGCGAGGTCGTGATGCGGCTGCGGGAGGAGGGCGGTAGAATGTTAAATATTGGAAAATAATATATAATATAATCTTGCAATGCAGGCCTTTGCATTCGGTTGGTCGTGACAACAGTCCGGAAGAAGAATTTCAACCTTCATCCAGGACGAGACTGTCATGAGTAATAAATCAGCACAGACCCGCAAAGCCAACATGCTCGCAGGCGCAAGGCCGCCCTTGCCTGGGCAGAGCCATTATCGCGAGGCAAGCCTGCGCGCCGAACTGAGTGCCTACTTCGAGCCTGATGGACCGGTTGAGTTTATCTGGGTAGCTGACATTGCCTATTGCATGGCTGCCAGCGAGGTCATTCGCGTCCAGATCGCGGGGTTCAGGATGCTCATAATCGAAAAGGCTTACCTGGATCTCACAGAGTCCAGTAATTATTTTGATGAAGCCTTGCTTGACGAGGCCTTGCCTGCGACCACACCCAAAAATTGGGCAAGGCAAAACCGGATGGCAGAGCAGGGCTTTATCTCGTCATCGCATGGAGAGCTTCTCGGGGACCCGGATTTTGCCGCTTTGCTCGGGAGCATGAGTGGGCAGGATGCCAGGCATTTGCGTCTGCTTGAACAGATGTTGAGTGACCAGACCAAGGAACGGGACCGGATCATCAACCAGATTGACCGTCGCCGCCGACAAACCATGCGCGATGCCATTGAGCAGGCTGAAGCATGCCGCCGCGCCGAACAGGAGGCCAGGACTGAAGGCGATGCGGTGATGATCGACGGGAATGGCCGCAGTCTGCGGGACCTTGCTGCACTGCCTGATATGCCTGGTGATGGTGATGCTGATGCGGACCCTGATCCCGTTTCAGATGATGATGTGGAGGAAGCTGAATATGACGCTGCACAGCAAACCATGGGCCTGCAGGAACAGGTGCTGTGAACAGAAACCCGGTCAGGCGTTCGCCGGCAGCAGCCAAGGCAAGTCGGCGCAATGGCGCGAACAGCAAGGGGCCACGCAGCATCGCAGGCAAGGCACGGTCGTCACAGAATGCGCGCAAGCATGGCCTGTTCGGACATCGCGAGAGCGTGGCACGGGAAGGCTCGCCAGACCTGCGCCATTTGGCAGAGGTGCTTGAGGAACTGGCCCGTGGGTGCGTTGGTGGGCACCAGGATGTCGAGCGTGCTCTTGAGGCGGCAGGCAAACTCGAGGATGTGACCGTGATTGTGGGCAGCCTTGGTGTCACGCTTGATGCCTGGCTGGTCGCTGGCGGCGGCGGGGAACTGGATGATCTGCTCGTTGAGCTTATGCGCATGAGACGATACCAGCGGCGCTTTCGTGGCCAGCGTGACCGGGCGCTGCGCGCATTATTGAAAGTGCCTGATCTATAGCCGCAGGATTATAGCCAGTACGGGATCGTCGGGCCGCAACGGATGGGAGGCGGCTATCACAGTCACTTCATCAGGCGGCGTGTTGCAGGACATGCCGCCTTTTTATGTGGCAGCATGATGTCCATCGCGCTGCCAGATCAACGAGCAGGACAGTTTTGTGGACGTTGCAAAGGGGCGTTAAACGGCTTTCATCACGCGCTAATCTTCTTTCGGAGACAGGTGAATTGCTTGTGGGGGCCACACAAACGAAACTTTCTGCGCACTGGGCCAAACTTTGCCGAAACTTTTGCGCACGCGAACCGGTACTCGCAGCGCCAGCAAAAATGTTCGGCCTTGCGTACGGTATGGGCATGTACCCTGATTGACAGGGCAGTGCCAAGCTGGTTCAAGATAATGCATGAAGCAGAAAGAACATACCTTTCATCTGCGGCAGTTCATGAATGCACCGGAAGGCTGGGGGTTTGCCGCAGGGACGATGATCCAGCGCAAACTGGCTGGCTACATCGAGAATGCCGATGCAGAGCTGGTGCGTATCGCTATGGACGGTGTGAACAGGATCGACGTGACATTTGCCTGGACGGTGATTGTTGAACTGGTCCGGCAGAACCTTGGCAAACGGGCGATGTGCGTGGTCAAAATCGCCAATGACGAGGTTTTTGAGAATATCGCGGCGGCTGCCGAGCGGATGAAAGTTCCGGTGACGATCTGGCAGGGCGACAGTGCGCAGGTGGTAGGCCTGGAACCTGTTCGTGGATCGCGCGAGACCCTTGCTTATGCACTGGCACGCGATGCGGTGCGCACTGCGGACTATGCCGCAGCGTCAGGCCTGTCGGCGGCCAATGCCAGCACCCGATTGAAACAGTTGTGGGAGCAGGGGGTCCTGATGCGAGACGAAAGGTCTGCCGCAAGCGGTGGTACGGAATATGTCTACCGGCGGATCGGTTGACGGGCGTGGGGTAGTCATCAGGCGCCAATGGCGGATATAAGCGCAGATAAAGGGCGCTACTTCTGCTTCATGCCAAGTGCTGAACGAGAGAAGGTGTTGCACCATCTCATTCAACATAATTGCTGAACCAGAATGATGGGTAGCTACAGCAGGGCCAAAATTAACCGGAGGCAAAGCGTAGTGGAGGTCGACGCAACGCGGCTGCATCAAAACGTCGCGCCAAACAGCGCCTAGAGCGTTCGATCTGATCCGACCAGAAGGAACGCTCTATCTTATCGTTTGATCGTAATTTGTTAGTTGGCCGCGATATCCGAGACGCCAGGTGGTTCCACGTGGCTCGACATCGCTTTATTGCGCCAGCAAGGCCTTTTCCTGCTCGACCCAGTCGCTGCTGATCGCTTCTGCTCGCAGCAAGGCATTGCTGTCGATGCCGGCCTTCGATTCTGGACTAGAGCTTGCCAGCTACAATTACTTCGATGGCCAATGGTGAAAAAATCACCAGATAATCTTCGGCCTGAATCTCATTTTGACGAAGCGACTGCGGCGCTTGATACCGTAACACAGCGGGAAGTTTCTGCAGCGACTGCCCGGTTGCGCGGTGATCGCACGGTCATCGTCATCGCACACCGGCTTTCCACGATCCGGCAGGCCGATATGATCCGCTATATGTCGGGCGGATCGATCGGCGCAAGTGGGACATACGACGAATTGGCAAAGTCCTTTCCGTCTTTCCGCAACCTCACCTGGCGAGCTAGTGAAAGGCTTCGGTTCGTTAGAAATCGACGTTGTGGCTACAGGTATACCGATGTCCAACGAAAGAGAATTTACTTGATGTTCAGCATAGCAAGTCAGATGGTTCGGCCATGATACTGACTGACCGCCTAGGCTTTCCCTTTCGCAAGCGGAAAAAAGATGATCTCCCACCAGATCATCCACTCAATTTCCCGAATGAACACCTTCCCGGTAGTTCGGCAACTCTCGTCCAGGTGGATGAAATATCCCTCGAAGCATATTTGCGCCCATCATTTTCAGATCGCTGTCGGCTTCAGGAATACAAGAAGGGAATATATTTCTCAAAATGCTATCTGCATGAGAGGTTGAAGGCCACGCAGCCCAAAACGATCATAGATGTAGGCGCGAACATTGGACTGAGCTCTCTTTCTTTGCTCCAAGAATTTCCTTCAGTTACGAAAATAGTGGCGGTCGAGGCGGAAGCAGAGAATTTCGAAGTGCTAAGTCGGAACTTCGAGCATTGGAAATCACAATTCGAGAATGTTCAATTCGAAGCGATGCAAGCCATTGCAACCGGTCAAGATGGGGCTGCCTTCGAGATGTCGAGGCTAGGTCAGGACAACCCTCAAACGACGGCATCTGGCACGTTCCGCTTCACGCCTGCACAGACGGGCATAACAAATACTGTTACGATGGCGTACTTGCTTGCTGGTGCGGAGGGTCCAATCATCTGCAAAATGGATATTGAGGGAGGGGAAGAGTTTATTTTTAACGCGGACACAGCATGGCTGGATAGGGTCAGCTTTTTTACAGCTGAAGTCCACGATCGGTTCGGACCTGAGTTCATCGATTCATCAGCTCGAATGATTGCTTCTCTTTCTGAATTTGCCATTGTGCCTGACCGGGACGTTCTCCACTGCTACCGCCGCCATCAAGTCAATAACCCTGACATTTCTACCTGATCGCCAGATAGAACCCATATCGGGACGTTATGTCCAAGGATCATTCTGTCCGGTTTTGCTAATTGCGCTCGTTTGGTTTTTGTTAACCAACTAAGTCGATAAGAAGACTAGCAGGATTTACAGCGCCCGGGGGCAGGCACGTCATGGACGCCACTATCGTCATTCGAACTTACAATGAAGCGCGTTGGCTTGGCGAGGTGCTTGACGGAATAGCCGCGCAGACGGGTGGGGTAAACTACGAAACGGTCTTGGTGGATTCCGGCTCGACAGACGGAACTGTCGAGATCGCACGTGCGCGTGGCTGCCGTATTGAAACAATCGCCAAGACTGATTTTACTTTCGGGCGCTCGCTCAACCAGGGTTGCGCTGCATCCCATGGCAAGGTTCTCGTTTTTCTATCGGGCCATTGCATCCCGGCTTCGCACGACTGGCTTGTCCGCCTGATCGAGCCCGTGCTAGATAGCCGTGTTTCCTATGCTTATGGTCGCCAGATTGGCCGGGCTGGTGTCTCCAAATTCTCCGAAGAGATGCTTTTCCGAAAGTATTTTCCCGAACATTCTTCAGTCCCTCAAGAGGGCTTCTTTTGTAACAATGCAAATGCAGCACTTTCGGCAGAAGTCTGGGCCGAAAACCCTTTCGACGAGGAGATTACCGGGCTTGAAGATATGATGCTCGCTAAGAGCCTTACCGAGGCCGGGCACGCCATTGGCTATGTCGCCGGGGCGCCGGTTTTTCATCTGCACGAAGAGAAATGGTCGCAAGTGATGACCCGTTACGAGCGGGAGGCTGTCGCGATGCAGCAAATCATGCCGGAACTTCACGTGGGCTTTATGGATTTCGCGCGTTACGCAATCGCAGGAGCGGGGCTTGACTGGCGCGAAGCGGTCGCCAGCGGTCGGACCAAGCGACGAAGCGAAATCAAGATTGCGATTGAAATCGCACTGTTCCGCTTTTGCCAGTACTGGGGCACCTATCGGGGCGCCAACGATCATCGCCGCCTTTTACGCGAGCGAAAAGACCGATATTATTATCCACGTTAAGAGGAATACTTGATGACCGAC
>JAGREQ010000106.1 GCA_020446465.1 Novosphingobium sp.
ATCATAAGCAACCCCGAACTTGTTTTCCGCCTTGCCGGTCGAGATTTTTGCATGGGTGCGCGCATCGACATCCGGGTTCACGCGCAGGGCAGCGACAGCCCGCTTGCCGCGTGCAGCCGCAATCGCGGCAAGTTCGACGCCTTCCTCCTCGCTCTCAAGGTTGAATTGCCCGATCCCGGCATCAACCGCCGCTGCCAGTTCATCTGCCCGCTTGCCTACACCGGAAAAGACAATGTCCTGCGCCGGCATTCCGGCAGCCAGAGCCCGCTCCATCTCGCCGGCAGAAACGACGTCCGCGCCGTAGCCTTCGTTCTTCAGCACTTTGAGAACGGCCAGGTTAGGATTGGCCTTCACAGCAAATGCCAGATGGATATTGGGCAGCACCGAGAGCGCCTCACGAAACACGCGCGCATGGCGCGTCAATGTGGCGCGCGAATAGACATAGACCGGCGTCCCCACCTCTTGCGCGATAGAGGTCAGCGGTACGTCTTCGGCATGGAGCACGCCGTCACGGTATGTGAAATAATCCATCGTGTTGTCCTTGTCCGCCGTCAGTCTTCGGGCGGGAGATCGAAAGGATCGAGGTCACGCTCTTCGGAACGGGTGCGTAATTCGATACTGCGCTCTGGCTGGGCCTGAACTTCGGGTTCCAGCAGTTCGCTCGCCGTTTTTGGCTCTTCCGCACCATAGGGCGCGGTTGGCAGTTCCTTACCCGGCTGGGGGCGCAAATCCGTGCGCGCACCACAAGCGCCCAGCAAGGCCAGCAGGGCAAGTGCACTTAAGCCGCGCATCATGCGCCTCCCCGTGCTGGAGGCGATGGATTCATGCCCAGCACATTGCGCGCATCGGCCACGCGCTTGCGCACCTCATCAGGGGCCGTGCCGCCATGGCTCGCCCGCGATGCAACCGACGCATCAACCGAAAGCGCGGCAAAGACGCCTTCGCCAATGCGCGCATCTATTGCCTGCAATTCATCAAGCGCCAGAGCATCGAGCGCGACGCCCTTGCTCTCGGCCAGCTTGACGGCAGCGCCGGTGATATGGTGCGCTTCGCGGAACGGGATGTTGGCTTCCCGCACGAGCCAGTCGGCAAGATCGGTCGCCGTTGCATAGCCAAGCTCCGCAGCCTGCCGCATCCGCTCTGTCCTGAACGCGCTGTCGGCGACCATGCCAGTCATCGCCGCGATGGAAAGGCCAAGCAGACTGGCGGCTTCAAACACCGGGGGCTTGTCGTCCTGCATGTCCTTTGAATAAGCCAGAGGCAGGCCTTTCATCGTGATGGTCAGCGATGTCAGGCAGCCGACGATCCGCCCGGCGTGCCCGCGCACCAGTTCTGCCGCGTCGGGGTTCTTTTTCTGGGGCATGATCGAACTTCCCGTGCTCAGCGCATCGGGCAAGGTGACGAACCCGAACGGCTGGCTCGCCCAGATGATAAACTCTTCGGCAAGTCGGGAAAGGTGCAGCGCCACTTGCGCTGCCGCTTGCAGGTAATCGAGCGCGAAATCCCTGTCCGACACGGCATCGAGGCTGTTGTCCGTCGGCTTGTCGAACCCAAGCGCGCCAGCGGTTGCCTTGCGGTCAAGCGGGAAGCCCGTGCCTGCCAGCGCCGCGGAGCCGAGCGGACATTCGTTCATGCGCGCCCGTGCATCGGCAAGGCGTGACCGATCCCGCCGGAACATCTCGTAATAGGCCATAAGGTGATGGCCAAGTGTCACCGGCTGCGCTGTCTGCAAATGGGTAAAGCCCGGCATGATGCTGGCCGCATGTTCGCCAGCCCGTTCAACCAGCGCCCCTTGCAGCGCAGCCAGCCCGGCCTCCGCCTGGTCTATCGCATCGCGCACCCAGAGCCGAAAATCGGTGGCGACCTGATCGTTCCGGCTGCGCCCGGTATGGAGCCGGCCTGCAACCGGGCCGATCAGTTCCGCCAGACGGCTTTCCGTCGTCATGTGGATGTCTTCAAGATCCCAGTTTTCAGGAACGCCGCTCGCCTCGTACTCGCTGGCGACCTTGTCCAGCCCTTCGGCAATGGCCGCCGCATCCGCGCTGGAGACAATGCCTTGCTGGCCAAGCATCGCAACGTGCGCTTTTGACGCGGCAATATCCTGCCGCCACAGAGCCTTGTCGAAGGGAATGGAGGCGTTTATCTCACGCATGATGGCGGAAGGCCCTTCCGCGAACCGCCCACCCCACATCTGGTTGGAGCCTGCCTTGCCCCGATTTTCGCTGCTATCGTTCACTAATGTCATCCCGGGATATGCTGTGGCATGGGCAATCCTGTTTGCCCTGCCGCTCGCGAGTTGCGATAGGCAAAGCGAAGCCCCTGTGCAACAGGACGCGCAAGCTGCAGCAAATGAATTATCGGACTCTGGCACAGCCTCGGTCAATGGCCTCGACCGCAGCCACAAGGGAAGCCAGATGCCTGACTTCAAGGCGGCCGATCCTACAGGAAACAGCCTCAACCTCGCATCGCTTAAAGGAAAACCTTCGCTCATCAATCTCTGGGCCACGTGGTGCGCGCCCTGTGTAACCGAAATGCCTATGCTCGATGGGCTGGCCACAAAGCTGAAAGGCTCCGTCAGGATTGTCACGATCAGCCAGGATATGAACGGCGCCAAAGCGGTGGAGCCATTCTTTGCCAAGCACAAGTTCACGAATCTTGAACCGTGGCTCGACCCGGAAAGCGAACTGGCATTCCACTTTGGCGGCGCGAATCTGCCGCTGACCATTCTATATGACAGCGATGGTCGCGAAGTATGGCGCATGGCGGGAGACTTCGACTGGTCGAGCCAGGAAGCAGATGCACTGGTGCGCGAAGCGATGCTGCCTCGCCCCTGATCAGGCTGGCGGTATCGCCACGCCGATGGAGTGAATTTCCGATTTTAATTCGATTTCTTGCGTGTAATCTGCCATGCGTTGCACAAGTCAGATAGAACAAAGGAAATCCCGATCATGGCGAAGATTATTCACACGATGATCCGTGTCCTTGACGAGGATCGATCTGTGAAATTCTACAAGGACGCGCTCAACCTCGATATCGCAGACCGCTATCCGTTCGACGGGTTTACGCTTGTCTACCTTCGCAATGCCGAAAACGATTACGAACTCGAACTGACCGTGAACCACGATCAGGCTGAACCTTACAGCCATGGCAGCGGTTATGGGCATATTGCCGTGGCCGTCGATGATCTGGATGGTGAACATGGCCGACTTGGCAAGGCCGGAATCGAAACCGGAGACATCAAGGAGTTTTTCCGCGAAGGCGAGCTGATGGCCCGCTTCTTCTTTGTGGTCGATCCGGATGGCTACAAGATCGAGTTTCTTCAACGCCACGGGCGATACCAATAACCCATCCGCGCCTTGCACCAATAAAAACAGGCAGGCGCAAATAATGGAGAGGAAAATATGAGGTCACCGGACAAACGGGTGCCGCTCAGCCGCCGAACTTTCATCGGCAGCGCAACAGGGGCAGCCATGATTGCAGGCGTGGCAGGAACGGCGCGCGCTACCATCCCGTCTTTGAAGACCGCCCCCTCCCCCCAGGCAAGCGCAACCTTGCTGAAAATGGCGCGGGATATTTACCCGCATGATCGGATCCCTGATCTTTACTACGCCAAAGCCATTGAAACGATTGACCAGAAAGTCTCCGGCTCAGACGCCACGTCTGGCTTGCTTGCAGACGGTGTTGCCGCTCTGGATGCACAGGCCAATACGCTCTTTCAAAAGCCTTATACGGAAATTGCTCTGGAAGAAGATCGGCTCAAGGTTCTCAAAGCAATCGAGGCTACGCCGTTCTTTTCCAGAGTCCGCAGTGAGATGGTCACAGCCCTCTACAACCAGAAAGAGGTCTGGACCCTGCTCGGTTACGAAGGGTCATCATACGAATTTGGCGGCTACCTTGATCGCGGGTTCAATGACCTCGACTGGCTAGAAAGCTGACAGAGAGCGGGAAGGACAGGATCATGGAAACGAAATTCGCTCTCGACGACGATAGCGTCGTGGTTGTCGTCGGCTCAGGCGCCGGCGGTGGAACGCTTGCAAACGAACTGGCCCAGCGCGGCATCAAGGTCGTTTGTCTGGAAGCAGGGAAACGGCACGAAATACCGGACTTCATCAATGATGAATGGGCAAGTTTCGCGCAACTTGCCTGGACAGACAACCGAACAACTTCGGGGCAATGGCGCGTATCAAAGGATTTTCCCAACCTGCCTGCATGGATTGTCAAATCCGTGGGCGGATCAACCGTTCACTGGGCCGGGGCATCGCTGCGTTTTCAAAATCACGAATGGAAAGCTCTCAGCACTTACGGTCATATTGATGGTGCGGACCTGCTCGACTGGCCGATCACCGGCGAAGAAATGGCCCCCTGGTATGACAAGGCCGAATACAGAATGGGCACCACCGGAACAAATGGCATCCCTCGTCTGCCCGGCAACAACAACTACAAGGTCTTTGCTGCCGGCGCCAAGCGTCTGGGGTACAAGGAATTTCATACCGGCAACATGTCGATCAACAGCGAGCCGCGCGATGGCCGCACAAGTTGCCGGCAACTGGGCTTTTGCTTTCAGGGCTGCAAGATGGGGGCAAAATGGTCGACCCTCTACACAGAGATTCCCGCTGGTGAAGAAACCGGCAATCTGGAAGTGCGCCCGCAATCGCAAGCCTTGCAAGTCGAACACAACGCAGCCGGCAAGGTCACAGGCGTCATCTATGCCGACAGAGATGGCAAATTGCATCGGCAAAAGGCGCGTGTCGTTGCAATTGCTGGCAACTCCATCGAAAGCCCGCGCCTGCTGCTGAATTCACACAGCAACCTGTTCCCACACGGCCTGGCCAATGGCGCAGGGCATGTCGGACGTTACTATATGCGGCATACGACCGGGTCCGTTTATGCCGTATTCGACAAGCCCGTTCACATGTATCGCGGCACGACCATGGCCGGGATCATTCGCGATGAATCCCGGCACGATCCGTCACGGGGTTTTTCAGGCGGGTATGAAATGGAAACGATTTCCCTCGGCGTTCCGTTCATGGCCGCGTTCCTCAATCCCGGAGACTGGGGGCGTGACTTCACGTCGGCTCTCGATGCTTATGACAGGATGGCGGGCATGTGGCTGGTGGGCGAAGATATGCCGCAGGCTGACAATCGTATCACGCTCAACAGCGAGGCGAAGGACGCCTTCGGTATGCCTGTCGCCAACGTGAACTACACCGATCATCCCAATGATGTGGCCATGCGGGATCATGCCTACAAACAGGGGACAGCAGTTTACGACGCTGTCGGCGCCCAGCGCACAATCCTGACGCCGCCTTACCCATCAACCCACAATCTCGGCACAAATCGAATGAGTGACAAGGCTGCCGATGGTGTCGTCAACAAATGGGGGCAGGCACATGAAGTGGAGAACCTGTTCATTTCCGATGGCAGCCAGTTCACCACGAGTGCGGCAGAAAACCCGACACTCACGATCGTCGCTCTTGCGCTTCGCCAGGCGGACCACATTGCCGGACGGCTGGCCCGCAACGAACTGTGATCGCACAGACCATTTATTTTCAGTAACTTACCTTCATTCCGGGTCTGATGAAATTGAAAGGAACTACAAAAATGACTGACTATGCTGCACTCGTCGATACATTTCTGACGGCCTATAATGACAAGGATTTTGCCAAGATGGGAGACATGATGGTCCCCGATATCGACATGGCCCATTATAACCGTGGCGCATTTTTCAACAGCCGCGACGAACTCCTCGCGGTGTTCCCGATTTTTGCGGACAGCCTGGCCCCTGACCGGAAATTTTCACCCGCCCTGCGCGTCAACGTTGCAGGCAACATGGTCTATCGTGAATCCGATTTTTCGGGAACGGCAACCGATGACATTCCGAACTTCGCCACCAAGGGCGAACATTTTGTCCTGCGGTTGTGCAGCGTCTTTCGCTTCAACAATGACGGCCTTATCGTAGAATGGAAAGACCACGGATAAACTGAAACCTCTCAGCGTCGCAGCGCGACGCCATTGTCAGCGGCTAAGGGTAAATAGGTCATCGCACAGGGTTGCCCTATTTACCTTTTTCCGTTCAGCGCAGCGGGAATCGGCCCACCCAATGCCCAGTCCAGCAATTCGATGGTATGGACGACAGGCGTTGCGCTGAACTGGCCAAGCTGCGTCGCACATCCGATATTGCCGGTCGCGATGACAGCCGCCTGCAAACATTCCAGATTATCGGCCTTGCGACGGCCAAGCTGGCTGGCAATCTGCGGCTGAAGAATGTTGTATGTTCCCGCCGATCCGCAACACAGATGCGCTTCTGCCGGTATTTTCACCGCAAATCCGGCTCTTTTCAGCAACCTTGCCGGGGCGTCCTTGACCTTTTGACCATGCTGCAACGAACAGGCTGCGTGGTAAGCAACCACAAGATCATTGCCGTTGCCTTCGGGCAGACGATCCTCGCCATCCAGAAATTCAGTAATATCCTGCGCAAGAAGAGAAACCTTCTCAGCCCGCTCCGCATAATCGGGATCATGACGCAGCAAAAATCCGTAGTTCTTTATGGTCGTGCCGCAGCCTGATGCGGTGATGATAATGGCATCGAGGCCGCCGCTTTCAATCTCGCGCATCCAGGCATCGACATTCTTGCGCGCGGCATCAAGTGCATCAGCCTCAAAACCCATGTGATGCACAAGAGCACCGCAACAGGCCTCCCCCCTGGCCGACACTACGTCATAGCCGCATCGATTGAGAACGCGCGTAGTCGCATCCCGTATTTCAGGCCGCAAAACCGGCTCGGCACATCCTTGAAGGATGGCGACGCGGCCTTTCGGCTTTGTGACATGCGAAAGCTGCGGAGTGGCGCGCGTCTTTTGATGGCGGGGAGCCAGATCGAGCATGGCAACCAGCGGACGCAGTGCTGCAAACTTCCTCATCAGCGGCACCAGCGCCTTGCCAAGCGGGGCCAGCCGCAGCGCAGCGCGAAAACGCGAAGGAAACGGGAGAATGAGCGCCAGAAGCCGCCTGTAAAACCGTTCGATAATCGGCCGCTTGTAATGCTCCGTAATGTAGGCACGCGCATGATCGACCAGGTGCATGTAATTTACGCCTGACGGGCAGGTTGTCATGCACGACAGGCACGACAGGCATCGATCGATGTGCTTGACCACTTT
>JAGREQ010000107.1 GCA_020446465.1 Novosphingobium sp.
CCTTTCAGCCGTTTGAGCGCATCAGTCACGTCACCTTGCGCCTCTTCCACAAAAGCATCGTAGTCCTCATCCAGTGGAATACCAATGCCTGTTATGTTCGGCCGCAACTTGTGATCGAGCACAACGATAATGACGCCGTCCCGCGCCATGCGCCGCCGCATCGTGATCGCTTCGCCATCGGCAGGCACGATTATATCCCCGTCGAGCACGAGCCGTCCGGTCCTTACCTCGGCCAGTTTCGCCGGTTTACCGGGGGCGATGCGGACAACATCGCCGTTCTTCTGGAGGACAGTGGCGGGGATACCGCATGACCGGCCCAGTCGGGATTGTTCTGCCATGTGACGCATTTCGCCATGAACAGGCACCAGAATTTGCGGGCGCAGCCAACCATAGAGCGCTTCAAGCTCTGGCCTGCCCGGATGACCGGAAACGTGAATATCCGCCTGCCTGTCCGTCACCATAACAATGCCGCGTTCTGCCAGCTTGTTCTGTATCCTGCCAATCGCAATCTCATTGCCGGGAATCTGGCGGCTGGAAAAGAGGACGACATCAGCGGATTCAAGCGCAATCGGATGATTTTCCTCTGCAATACGGGCCAGCGCCGCGCGTGGCTCCCCCTGCCCCCCGGTTGCGACGATCAGCACTTGCCCGCGCGGCAAATCCATCGCCCGGTCAAAATCCACAACCGCCGGCAAATCACGCAAATATCCGTTTTCCTTGCCGACTTCGATAATCCGGTCGAGCGAGCGCCCGGCGACGCACAACTGTCGTCCGGTTGCGCGGGCCACCTCGCCCAATGTCTGCAACCGCGCGACATTGGAGGCAAATGTCGTCACCAGCACGCGTCGACCATCATGCCTGCGAACTTCTTCCAACAAGGCACGGTAGACATCGCCTTCGGACCCGGACGCCGCAGGATTGAAAACGTTGGTGGAATCGCAAACGAGCGCCAGCACGCCCTCATCGCCCAATTCAGCCAGTTCGTCCTCGCTCGCCGGTTCGCCGACAAGCGGTTCGTCATCCAGTTTCCAGTCCCCGGTGTGGAACACGCGGCCATAGGGGGTTTCGATCAGCAGCGCGTTACCCTCGGCAATCGAGTGGGCAAGTGGCACATAGGAAATGTCGAACGGACCAAGCGCAAAACTGTCCTGCCCTTCGATGACGTTGAGTTCAACGTCACCTGCAAGGCCAGCCTCTTCCAGCTTGCGGCTGACAAGTCCGGCGGTAAACGGCGTGGCATAAAGCGGCACCCCAAGGTCAGCCGCGAAATAAGGCACCGCGCCGATATGATCCTCATGCCCATGTGTGAGGACAATGCCGACCAGATCATCGAGGCGTTCCTCAATGAAAGAAAGGTCGGCAAAAACCAGATCGACGCCTGGATATTCATTGCCGCTGAAGGTCATGCCGAGGTCAACCATCAGCCACTTTCCATCGCAGCCATAGAGATTGACGTTCATGCCAATCTCACCAGACCCGCCCAGCGCAACAAACAGCAATTCCCTTTCGGGCGTAAAATCCTTCTTCACGCGGCAGTGGCCCTCCGCGCGATCAAAGCCAGCCCTTCCAGCGTAAGATCGGCATCAACAGCATCGAAAATCCGGGTATGTTCATCAAAGAGGATGGCCAGCCCACCCGTTGCGATGACTTTTGCAGGACGCCCGATTTCGTCACGGATGCGGGCGATCAGGCCTTCCATCATCGCCACATACCCCCAGAATACGCCAATCTGCATCTGGTCTTCGGTATTGCGACCGATCACACTGCCCGCTCCGTGCGGCGGTTCTATCGCGATGCGGGGCAACTTGGCCGCAGCGCTGACCAGTGCATCAAGCGAGATGTTGATGCCCGGCGCAATGATCCCGCCCTTGTAGGCGCCGTTGAAATCCACGACATCGTATGTTGTCGCCGTGCCAAAATCGACAACGATCAGGTCGCCCGAATACTTGGCATGGGCAGCAATCGCATTGACTGCCCTGTCCGCCCCCAGTGAACGCGGATCGTCCACGTCTATTTCAATGCGCCAGTCCGCCGGTGCCTCGCCGGCAATCAACGAGCTGGTGCCAAAATACTTTTCGGACAGAACTGTAAGGTTGTGGATCGCGCGCGGGACAACGGATGATACGATCACACAGTCAACCGTGTTGGCGGCAATGCCTTCGATTTCCATGAGGTTTCGCAACCAGACAGCATATTCGTCAGCCGTCCGGCGCGGATCTGTCGCAATACGCCAACGCGCACGAATGTCCGGCCCTTCGAACAGGGCGAATACGACATTGGTGTTGCCGACATCGATAGCGAGCAACATGAATACCTCTCCTTCAGGTGCTGACATCACCAGCATGAACGAGGCGGATTGTTCCGTCCGCCAGTCGCAGTTTCAAAGCGCCGTCCGCATCAAGTCCTGCAAACTTGCCCTGAACCACAGCACCGCCCGGTTCGTGAACCGTCATCGGGGTCCCTTCCGCATGTGCAAGTTGAAGCCAGCGCGACAGTAGGGCTGCTTTGCCATAATTGCGCCACCGCGCAAGGCCGCTCTCAAACCTTGCGGCAAGCTGCATGGCAAATGCGTCCCGATCAGGCGCAATGCCAATCTCGCCAAGCGCAATAGTCTCCTGGCCTTCAATGGCGGGAGCAGACGCGAGATTGACGCCAATCCCCGCGACAACCCCTCCCTGCCATGCCTCGAGCAAAATGCCCGCCAGCTTCGCTCCGCCAAGCAGCAAGTCATTCGGCCATTTGAGAACCAGAAGGTCTGGCCGATCAAGCAGCGGTGCAACAGCCTCATGCACTGCAATACCTGCAACGAACGACAGGGTGGCAGGCGGCGGGTCGCCCTGGTTCAGGCGAATGAGCGTCGAACCCATGAAATTGCCTGCGCCGCCGGCCCACACGCGCCCCATTCTCCCGCGCCCGGATTCCTGGCGGTCGGCCACTAGCCAGTAGCCTTCGGGAATCGGTTCACCCGACTTGAAACGGGCAAGCAGGTCTGCGTTGGTCGATCCTGTCTGGCGGACTGTCTCGATCGTCGGCAAGGTCAGGCTGCGAAGAACAGCGCAGCCGCTGCCTTGTCTGCGAGGTCACCCAGCCACGGGGTCAACACATAGCCAAGCGGCGAGATAAAGAGCGTGGCAAGCCCGGCAATCACCCAGTGCAGTGGATCGCTGTCGCCCTCCACAACCTCAGCCGGTTCGTCGAAATACATGACTTTGACGACCTTGAGATAATAGAACGCACCAATCACGCTTGCAGCGATACCCACCGCCGCCAACGCTATCAGACCTGCATCGACGGCAGCCTGAAACACGACGAACTTGCCCCAGAAGCCGAACAGCGGCGGAATGCCGGCAAGGCTGAACATGACAGCCGCCATGCAAAGCGCCAACATCGGTTTTGTCCGCGACAAGCCTGCCATATCCGCAATGGATTCAACCTGATTGCCATCTGCATCGCGCAGCATCAGTACGACGACAAACCCGCCCAGCGACATCGCAACGTAGATCGTAAGATAGACCAGCATCGCGCTGGCACCCTGCGGTGTTGCAGCGGCAAGACCGATCAGGATGAAGCCAACATTGTTGATCGACGAATAGGCGAGAAGACGCTTGATATTGCCTTGGCCAATTGCGCCCAGTGCGCCGACAATGATGGACGCCAGCGCCGCAAAAATGACAACCTGCTGCCAGGCGGCAGCTTGCGTGCCGAACGCATCAAGCGCAACACGCGCAGCAAGAGATACAGCCGCCACTTTGGGCGCCGTAGCAAAGAAGGTCGTCACCGGCGTGGGCGCGCCCTCATAAACGTCTGGCGTCCACATATGGAATGGCACGGCGGAAATCTTGAAGGCCAGCCCTGCAAAAACGAAGATCAGGCCAAACAGTGCACCCGTGCCAATCGAGCCATCGAGCGCACCACGAATGCCTGCAAAGCTTGTCGTCCCGGTAAAGCCGTAAGTCAGGCTCATGCCGAACAGCAAGATACCTGACGCCAGCGCACCAAGGACGAAATACTTGAGACCCGCCTCAGCCGACCGATCATCAGTTCGCAGAAACGAAGCCAGCACGTAAGCTGAAAGACTGTTCAGCTCCAGCCCGATATAGAGCGTGAGCATATCGCTGGCCGAAACCATCAGCCCCATGCCGAGCGCGGCAAACAACACCAGCACCGGGTATTCGGCGCGCATGGCGTTAAGACGGTCAAAAAAGCGCGGCGCCACGATCAGCGATGCCGCAGCCGCGACATAAATGAGGATGCGCGAAAAAGCGGAAAAAGCGTCCGCCTTGTATTGCCCACCAAAGGCGACCGTATCAGCACCCATTGCTCCGCCGCATAGAGCGGGAGCAACCATCGCCGCACAACCGGCAAGAACAGCAACAGCCAGCCAACTGATAAGCTGCGAAGCCTTGTCACCCATCCACGCGGCTGCAAGCAGCAGGACAAGCCCGGACACCGAAAGCGTGATTTCAGGCGCAATCAGCGCAAGAGAAGCTGCAAAATCCATCAGTGAGCCTCCCCTGTTGCTGCTTCATCGTGAGCAGCAGCACTTCCATGTTCGCCGTGCGAAGAAGCCTCATGTTTGGGCGCGCCGACATGCAACTGCGCGTCCCCTGCCGGCGCAGCACGGCTGACCCGCGCATCGAGCGCAGCAATGTCAGCGCGCATCGGCGCAAGGAAGCTTTCGGGGTAAACACCCATCCACATCACCACTGCAGCAAGCGGCGCAAACATCAGCAGTTCACGCTTGTCGATATCGGGCAAAGCTGCTGCATCGGCGTTTTTCTGATCGCCAAAAACGACCCGGCGATAGAGGTAAAGCATATAGGCAGCGCCCAGAATGATGCCGGTGGTCGCCACAAACGCAACCCAGCTTGACGCCTGATAGATGCCGGCGATGGAAAGAAACTCACCCACGAAACCGCTGGTTCCCGGCAGGCCAACACTGGCCATCGTGAAGATCATGAAAAAGATCGCATAACGCGGCATATTGATCGCCAGCCCGCCGTAACGGTCAATCTCACGGGTATGGAGCCGGTCATAAATGACGCCCACCGCAAGGAACAGCGCGCCCGAAACAATGCCGTGGCTCAGCATCACGATCATCGCGCCTTCCAGCCCCTGTACGTTAAAGGCGAACAGGCCGATCGTCACGATACCCATGTGCGCGACCGAAGAATAAGCGATCAGCTTTTTCATATCGTTCTGCACCAGCGCCACCAGCGAGGTGTAAACAACCGCCACCATCGACAACGCCCAGACCAGCCAGGCAAACTGTGCGCTCGCTTCGGGGAACATAGGCAGGCTGAAACGGATAAAGCCATACCCACCCATTTTGAGCAGCACACCCGCCAGAATAACAGAACCGGCAGTTGGCGCCTGGACGTGGGCATCCGGCAACCAGGTATGCACTGGCCACATCGGCATCTTCACTGCGAAGCTGGCGAAGAAGGCCAGCCACAGCCAGGTCTGCGCGTGCGGCGGGAAGTCGTATGCCATCAGCGTCGGGATGTCAGTTGTGCCGGATTCATGGACCATCCAGAACATCGCGATCAGCATCAGCACCGAACCGAGCAGGGTGTAGAGGAAGAACTTGTAACTGGCGTAGATACGGTCCTTGCCACCCCAGATGCCGATAATCAGATACATCGGGATCAGACCGGCTTCGAAGAAAATGTAGAACAGGAACAGATCCTGTGCCGCAAAAACGCCGATCATCAGCGTTTCCATCAACAGGAATGCGGCCATATATTCGCCGACGCGGTTCTGAATCGAGTTCCAGCTGGCGCCGATACAGATTGGCATCAGGAACACGCTGAGCACAATCAACAAAAGCGCAATGCCATCAATCCCTAAGGCCCACTGGAACCCTGCGAACAGCGGTGCACGCTCGACAAACTGCCACTGCGCTCCGCCAATGTCGAAACTGGCCCAAAGCGCGATACCCAGCGCAAGATCAACCAGCGTGGCAACCAGCGCAATCATGCGCGCAGATTCCGCCCGAACGAACAGGCAGGCCACAGCCGCTACAAGCGGCACGAGCAGCATTATCGAAAGGATTGGAAAGCCCCCCATCAGTGCACCATTACCCATGTCACGGCCGCGACAAGCCCCAGAAGCATGACCAGCGCATAGCTATAGAGATAGCCGGACTGGACTTTCTGCACATACGTTGAACCGCGCGCCACGACCCAGGCCGCCCCGTTCGGGCCAAAGCGATCGATGATCCCGACATCGCCAATTTTCCAGAACTGCCGACCGATCCAGAAGGCAGGACGTACGAACAGCAGGTTGTAGAGTTCGTCGAAATACCACTTGTTATACAAGAACGCGTGGAGCTGGCGGAAATTGGCAACAACCGCCGCCGGGATCGACGTATCGCGAATATAGGCATTCCAGGCTATAAACAGGCCGATCAGCATCACGATCCCCGGTGTCAGCTTCACCCACAAGGGAACGCTGTGCATCGCGTGAATCAGATGTTCGTTATAGAAAATCGAACCGTTCCAGAATGCTTCGCTATCGATGAATGCAGGCTGGAACACGATGCCCGCAAAAACTGCGCCCAGCGACAGCAACCCAAGCGGGATAAGCATCGCCAGCGGGCTTTCATGCGGGTGATAGCCGCCCGTGGTGTCCTCGCCAGCCTGTTCGGGCGTCTTGTGAACCGAATGCTGGATATGTTCGCTTTCGATCCAGCGCGCCTTGCCCCAGAAAGTGAGGAACATTAGCCGCCAGGAATAGAAGCTGGTCATCAATGCCGCGATAGCTCCGGCCCAGAAGGCAAACCCGCCCAGTTCCGTGCCGCTGGCGAAAGCCGCCTCCAGGATCGCGTCCTTGGAATAGAACCCCGCAAACCCGAATACGCCAAGGATACCAACACCGGTAATAGCCAGCGTGCCTGCCATCATTGCCCAGAATGTCAGCGGAATATGCTTACGCAGCGCGCCGTAATAACGCATGTCCTGTTCGTGGTGCATGGCATGAATAACAGAGCCAGCGCCGAGGAACAGCAGTGCCTTGAAAAAGGCGTGGGTGAAGAGGTGGAACATCGCCGCGCCATAAGCGCCAACGCCTGCGGCAAAGAACATGTAACCAAGCTGGGAACAGGTCGAATAGGCG
>JAGREQ010000108.1 GCA_020446465.1 Novosphingobium sp.
CGCAAGGCCGCATGGTCGGCAAAGCGGGTGAACTGGTAAAGCGCCGCAACGCAGACGGGCAGGGAAGTGAGGTCGGTCATAGCGTTTGCGCCTCTAGCCTATTATTCCGTCGATAGCGATAGAGCGAAAATTGCTGCCTACCGTGCTGTTCTGTGGGTTGTTGTATCGCGACCATGTTGCCCTTGTGCGCTGCATGGCCTAGGGCGCGCGGGTTTGTGCTTGGAAAGGTATGAAGACTTGGCCAACGTAACGGTAATCGGCGCCCAGTGGGGCGATGAAGGCAAAGGCAAGATCGTGGACTGGCTGGCAAGCCGGGCTGATGCCGTTGTGCGCTTTCAGGGTGGACACAATGCAGGCCATACGCTGGTGGTTGGCAATCAGACTTACAAGCTCAGCCTGCTGCCTAGCGGGATAGTCACCGGCACGCTGTCGCTGATCGGCAATGGCGTGGTGCTGGACCCGTGGGCCTTGCGAGATGAAATCGCCAAGCTGGAAAGCCAGGGCGTTGCAATCACCACGGAAAACTTTGGCATTGCAGATAATTGCCCGCTGATCCTGCCAATTCATCGCGATCTGGACGTCCTGCGCGAGGCGGCTGCCGGCAAGGGCAAGATCGGCACTACTGGCCGGGGCATCGGCCCGGCTTACGAAGACAAGGTGGGCCGCCGCGCTATCCGCGTGTGTGACCTTGCCCATATCGACCAGCTTGATCCCCAGCTTGATCGGCTTTGCGCGCATCACGATGCGCTGCGCGCCGGGTTCAACGAACCGCCGATTGACCGTGCTGGCCTGATCGAACAATTGCGCGAAATCGCGCCGTTCGTGCAGAAATTTGCCCAGCCGGTGTGGAAACGTCTGAATGACGTGAAGAAGGGTGGGGCGCGAATTCTGTTCGAAGGGGCGCAAGGCGTGCTGCTTGATGTTGACCACGGCACATATCCCTTTGTCACCAGTTCCAACACTGTCAGCGGCACGGTGGCGAGCGGCTCCGGCATGGGGCCGGGGTCTGCCGGTTTCGTGCTGGGTATCGTCAAGGCTTATACGACGCGCGTGGGGTCTGGCCCGTTCCCGACTGAACTGGAGGACGAGACAGGCCAGCGCCTTGGCGAACGCGGGCATGAATTTGGCACGGTCACGGCGCGCAAACGGCGCTGCGGCTGGTTTGATGCAGTGCTGGTACGCCAGACTTGTGCGATTTCGGGCGTGACCGGCATCGCCCTTACCAAGATCGACGTGCTCGACGGGTTTGAAAAGATAAAGATCTGCACTGGCTATCGTCTGGACGGTGAAGTGCTGGATTACCTGCCTGCCCATGCGGCTGAACAGGCACGGGTCGAACCGATCTATGAAGAGATTGACGGCTGGGAAGGCACCACTGTCGGTGCGCGTAGCTGGGCTGATCTTCCCGCGCAGGCCGTCAAATATATCCGCCGGATTGAAGAATTGATCGAATGCCCGGTCGCTTCGGTTTCTACCAGTCCGGAGCGGGAGGATACTATTCTGGTGCGTGATCCTTTCGCGGATTGATTGCAGGCAGCGTGCGGCATAGGCTGCGGGCCATGAAACGGCGCGTAGTCATCACAGGGCTTCTGGGGCTGGTGGTAGCCTGTGCGCCGCGCACGGCCATATCGCCGCCGCCGCCAGCACCGGGCGGGGTGGTGCTGAGTCAGCCGGCTCGCGCTATTCCGGTGGATTTTGTGCTGGTTGATAAATCAGAACGCACGATGACGCTGTTCGGCCAAGGTGTTCCGCTGCGCCAGTATCAAGGCTTGCAGTTTGGTGATGCGCCCTTTGGTCACAAACAGTTCGAAGGGGATGAGCGCACGCCCGAAGGGCGCTATGTCATCGATTATCGCAATCCTGACAGTTCCTATCACCTGAGCTTGCACATTTCCTATCCCGACGCAGATGACCGCGCTTTTGCCCAAAGCCATGGCCGTTCCCCCGGCGGGCAGATATTCATCCACGGCCAACCCAACGGCTACCCGGCAGGCGCGCGCGTTCCGGGCGACTGGACAGATGGCTGCATCGCCATGGCGAATGGAGAGATTGAGGAGCTTTGGACTCTGATTGCCGATGGCACGGCAATAGAAATCAGGCAGTAAGAACATGAATGGAACATTCTTGACTTAATCCTGATTTGTTCTCATCATGTTCGAAATGTTCCGGGAGATTCGACCATGATGCAGGCCAACATCGTTTATGCACCCGCGCGCGGGGCGGATTACTTTGCGTTGGCGGGCGATGCTCCCGTTGCGCCGGTGGTTTCGATCTTCGCGGACCGTGCGCACCTGCGGGCCGATTTGCGCAGTGATGTGGAAGCGGCTGGAATGCGGGTATCGGCCTGCGATAGCGTTGCGGCGCTGGTGTCGGATCATCCGCTGGCGCTGGGTGATGTGGTATTTCTGGATTGCCCGCAGCTCGATGCAGCGGCGATGGCCGCGCTTACCCGGCTGGATGTGCGTGCGACGAAGACAGATGCACAGCTTGTAGTTTCAACCAGCCTTGACGTTCTGGATGAGGTGTTTTCCTGCCTTTCCGGGGCAAGCGTGCAGCTTCTGGTGGAACCAAGCCGGGCCGATCGGGTGATTGCGCTTGGCCGTGCTCTGGCAGCCATTCCAAACTTGCGGGTGCGGGAGCTTTCAGAAGAAGACAGGCTGGCCTTGCTGCGTTTGACAGAACAGGTCAGCCAGGTTGCATCGCGGCTTGATCGGCTGACTACCGGCGGCGAACAGGCCGCAGGCAGTGCGTTCAGGTTTGAATCGCCAGGCTCCGATTTCAAAGGCGAAAAGGGGGATGGCAGTTCGGATCGGCTCGTGCGTGCGACACGGCCAGGCTTGCCCGATCCGCGTCTGGTGCGGCGCATTATACGTCAGCGGCAATTGCGGGCGCGGTTTTTCGACGGGGAACTTTTTGCCGATCCGGCGTGGGACATGCTGCTCGATCTGACGGCTGCGCGTGCGGAACACGAACGTGTTTCTGTCACCAGCCTGTGTATTGCCTCGGGCGTTCCGCCGACAACAGCTCTGCGTTGGATTGGCCAGTTGACCGAAGCTGGGCTTGTCGAACGGATAGAGGACGAAGCAGACCGCCGCCGTGCCTTTATTGCCCTGACGGACAAGGCTGCTGATGGCATGGCGCGCTATTTCGCTGAACTGGGGCGCGATGCCGGGCGACTGGTGTGATTTTCGCTGTATTGCGGCGGAAAATATCAAACGGTCGAAATCGCTCTATAGCGTTTCGGAAGAAAGTTGAATCGGCAGAAACGCTATAGGCTTTTGATTTGTCGCATTTCTTAACCGAAAAAGTCTATCAACTTTTTCTCGAAATGCTCTAATGCCCGCTTCGCTGCGACTTGTGCTCTTTGTATGATTGCAGAACCCGGCGCATTTTTTTCACTGCGTCCTGGCGTTGCCGGTCATCTTCCAGGCGCTGCAGTTCCTGCTTCAATGACGAGGCAAAGGCGGCATAGGCATTTTGCCAGTCCCCACCCAGAGCCTCGCCAAGGTCGCTGCGCCCGGTTTCCAGTCGTCGCGCCGGGCGGCCAGCCGGCAAGGCATAACGCTCACCGATTTCTGGCAACTTTACTGACAGTTCAGGCTGACGACGCTGCAATTCTCGGCGCATGGTTTCAAGTGCGGACGGTTCCCCATGGTCGAGAAACAGGCTGCCGGAAATCGGCGCGCGCGCGTCTATCCAGTCGAGCAATTCTGCCTGATCGGCATGGGCGGAGTAATGATCAATATGCCTGATCTGCGCGCGCACCCGAACGTCATTTCCGCTGATCCTGACGTTGCTTGCTCCTTCGAGGATAACTCGCCCAAGCGTTCCTTGCGCCTGAAAACCGACGAACAACACGGTCGAATCCTTGCGGTGCAGGTTGTGAATCAGATGATGGCGAATCCGCCCGCCTTCGCACATCCCCGACGCCGCAAGGATGATCGCCCCGGATACCGAATTGAGTGCGATCGACTGCCTCACTTCGGTTACGAAGTGAAAGGCGGGATTGGCGAAGATGTTCGTGTCGTCTGTATCTTCAAGGTCTTCGACGTGCTGTTCGAAGACTTCGGTAACGCGGTTGGCAAGCGGCGAATCGACGAAAACCGGAACATTGGCAATCGCGCCGGTCCGCAGCAGGCAGTGCATATCGAGCAGCAATTCCTGCGTTCGTTCCAGCGCGAATGATGGAATGACAAGGTTGCCGCCGCGGGTAATCGCCGCCTCGATTTCAGCCTGCAGAAGCCTGCGCCGTTCAGCGATCGTCACCGGTTCGCGCTTGCGATCACCATAGGTTGCCTCGCAAACGACATGATCGACACCCGAAATGGCTTCCGGGTCGGGCTGGAACGCCTTGTTGTTGGGGCCGATATCGCCCGAACAGACAACCCGCACATCCCCTGCGCGCAATTCGATGGACGCTGATCCCAGGATATGCCCGGCATTCCATAACCGCGCGCGCAGACCGGGCGCAGGTTCGAACCATTCTTTCAGATCGACTTTCCGGCATTGCAGCCAGGCAGCCCTCGCGTCCTCGCTGGTGTAGGTCGGGACGAATGGGTCTTCGCCGGCCCGGTCGCGGCGGCGATTGTGCCGCTGTGCTTCGTATTCCTGAATACGTCCCGAATCGGCGAGCATGTGCTCAAGCAGGTCGCTTGTCGGGCAGGTGCACCAGATCGGCCCGGTAAATCCTTGCGCCACGAGCTTGGGCAAAAGCCCACTGTGGTCGATATGCGCGTGAGTCAGCAAGACTGCATCGATGCGTTTCGGATCGAAAGCGAAGTCATCGAGGTTGAGCCGTTCGAGCGACCGCGAACCCTGGAACATGCCGCAGTCGACCAGGATACGGCTGTTGCCAAGGGCAAATTCCATGCAGGACCCAGTGACGGTTCTGGCGGCGCCGTGGAAACGCAGTGTCAGCCCATTGTCGCTCATTGCGGCTTACCTCCTTGTTCTTGTTAACGCTCTGCCACCCGGGCACCATCCTTGATCGCATTGCCGGGATTGAGAATCACTTTCTGGCCTGCTGCAAGGCCCCCAAGCACTTGCGCATATTCATCGTTGATAAGCCCAAGCCTGATTTTTCTTTCACGCGCGCGCCCGTTTTCCAGCGCGAACACGCGCCAGCCGGCATCCTCTCCCCGAAATAGCGCGCCAATCGGCACACGGACGGCATCCTTGGCCGTTTCAAGGATGATTGTGGCGTCGAGCTGGTATCCGTGCCCCAGCCGGGCAGCCTGGGCCAAAGCACTGGGCGCGAACCGGATGATGATGTTGACGCGCTGCTCTTCGATGCCGAGCGCCGAAACCTTGAGCCGTCCATACGGCTCGATCCGGTCAACAATGCCGATCAGCGGATCGCGTCCACCCCACTGGCTGATTTCGACCCTGTCGCCGGGCGACACGCGCACGGCCTCGCGCGAAAGGAGGTCCACCACGACTTCAATCCGGCCCGGATCGCCAATCGTCATCAACGGCGTGCCTTCTGCAATGACGCCTTCGCTTTCCGTGATGACCGACATGACCGTGCCACTCGCCGGGGCGCGGACTGGAACACGGATTGCACCGGGGCTGGAGCCGGGCTGGGCAAGCAGGGCGCGGATGCGTGCGACTTCCGCGCGTGCGCCGGCAAGGCTGGCTTCGCCAGTTGCAACGCGGGTCTGCGCTGCTTCAAGCTGTGATTTTGCAAGGAACCCGCGCTCCGACAATTCCTGAGCGCGGGAAAAGTCACGCCGGGCCTGGGCCAGCGTAGTGCTCGCCGCATTCGCTGACGCCTGTGCAACAGACAATGCACCCCGCAATTCCTCTGCCGTCCTGAGGTCGATAGGCGTTGCTGGCCGGCCCGCCATGCGGGTGATCAGCGTTCCGCGCCCGACCTTGTCACCTGCTTCCAGTTCAATACGGTCAAGGTAGCCGGTTACCGGGGCTGAAACGATGTAGTATTCTTCAGCCCGCGTTATCCCGTCATCGGTCACGCCAACCGCGATCGTACCGCGGCTCACTGCGCCGGTATCGACGGGTATCCGTGCTGGCCAGAGCGCATAAACCAGCCCCAGCACCAGCAGTGCCACCACCAGAAGCGCCCAGCGCCAGCGTTTGACAAGGTCCATCATCATTCGCGCGCCTTGAGCACCCTTACCATATCAAGCCGGAAAACCCGCAGCGCGACGAGCGCAGCCGTGCCAATGGCAGCAATCAGAACGATCAGCGATGCGTAGGCGTAAGTTGCCCGCTCGGGCGCAAAGGGCATCCGGAAAAGGTCGGAACTGAACATTGCTGCCATCAGTTGCGCCATCCAGTAACCGATGAAGCAACCCAGTGGCACTGCCGCAACGACCAGCAGGGCGAGTTCCCCCAGCAGAACCAGTCCCACCTCGCTACGGAAAAAGCCCAGTACGCGCAGCGTTGCCAGTTCGTGCGCGCGTTCCGAAAACAGGATGCGCGCACTGTTGTAGACGACGCCCACTGCGATGGCCGAAGCGAACGATATGTAAAAGAACAGCATCGTGAAGATGTTTTCGTCGATCACCTGTTCAAACTTGTCCATCGCGGCATCACGTTCGGATACGCCGAGCACGACCGGCATGTCCTTGAGCGAACGCAATATCGTATTTCGGGCGCGCTGGTCGATTGCCAGCAGCGCCGATGCGACACCCGTGCGATCATGTGTGATGGTTTCGATCGTGCGAGGGCCGGCATAGGCGCGCGCACCAATGAACTCATCGACGATGGCGGCTACCGGCATCATCCGTTCCGTGCGCCGTCCGCCCAGCATCTCGACATGCACGCTTTCGCCTGCGCTGACGCCCAACTGGTCGGCAAGCTGGCGACTGAGCATGAGGCCAGCCAGCGGCATGGCGATCTGGTGGCCGTTGCCGTCGATCCGGGCGGAAAGTCGCGCGCCTCTATCCATGCTTTCAATGGCCGTGCGTTCAGTCCGCTGCCCATGGCTCATCTTGACGGCCACTGCGCGTGTTCCTTCGACCCGGAGCACACCGGGTATCTGCGAGAGCTCGAAAAGAACGTCTTCATTGCGAACCTCGGTAAAGCTGACTGTCAGATCCTGCTTCTGCGCGCGATAGAAGAAGGTG
>JAGREQ010000010.1 GCA_020446465.1 Novosphingobium sp.
AAGTTGAAGAAGAACGGCGTGGCGCTGGTCGTGTGGAGCAGCGTGACCGCATCGCCCCAATGGTTGCCATGCGCCTTGCCAAGTGCGAACCCGTGCAGGGAGCAGAACCCGGCCATGTTCGCGGTAGAAATCATGGCCCGCCGCACGAGGTAGGCCTCGTTACCGGGGAACTGACCCCAGAATGCGGGTTCAAGGTTCGTGTCTTCGCGCACGACGATTGCACCGCAGTCGGCAAGGGATGCGGCACAAGCAGCGCAGGCATCGTCGAGCCGGGCAAGATCGCTCTCCCGCACCAGAACCGACAAGTGATGATCGCCAAAGCCGACAGCGCCAGTTCCTAGTGAATCGCGGGCGGCGAGCATTTCCTGGCGTTCTGCCACGGCTTCCTCGTCGCTGGAGCGCAGGCGGCGGATGGCAAGATCCATGCGTTCGCGCGCGGTCTGGCGCTCGGCCGGGGCGAAGCTCTCCGTCACCACCAGTTCCATCGGCAGGCGCAGCAACTGGTCGAGCAGGCCGGGCGATGTCGCGTCGGGATAATCCTTGAGCGAAAGCATGGCTGCAAAATCAGTGCTTCCCGCGCCTTTCAGTTCCATCGCGTCCAGTCCGAAGCTGGCACGGCGATAGGGGATCATCTGGCCGATGTCGGTGTGTTCGTCCGGGCGTCGGACAGGGCGCATTTCGCCGTTGTACAGGGCTGATAGAAGCTCCAGCAATTCGGAGTGCGTGGCCCCGCCGCTGCCTTCGTAATCGCCCAGCATCTGCGCGCCATACGCCCCCAGCGCTGCCGTGATGCTGCTGACGGCGGCCCTCAGCGATCGCAGATCCTTCGGGTCCACTGCAATGTCGCTGTTGCCCTTGCGCTGCCAAAGCCGGGCCATGCGTTCGGCAAGACCTGCCTTGCCGCGGGCGGGACGGCGAACGATCGTCAGGAACTGGTCGTTCACGAACAGCGATCCGCCGGAAAGGCGTTCCTGCCAGCGCTGATCGATATGAGCAGAAAGCGGATCGTTAAAGTCAGCGTCAAGCTGGACATCCACCCGTCTGCGGATGACGTGATGATATAGCACAAATCGCGCGTCGAGTGCACTACGCAGCAATGTTTCGCGCGATGCCGCATGGGCGTTGAGCGCGCCGCTGTCTTCCGTTTCAAAAAGCAGACCCGGCACCTGTATAGCCGCCATCAGTGACCCGTCGCGCAGCATGACGCAGTGTTCGTCAACCAGCCGGGCATAAGGCAAACGGTCGCCAGCGCGGGCTTCCCGGGCGCTCCAGGCGGCGGGGCCGATCCATTTTGTCATCGCTTTCAGGCCCCTTTCAGGCGGCGTAGCTGTTGCAGCCCCAGCGCTTCCAGTTGCGGATGCGGGAGCAGCGGCTGACTTTGGTGATCCAGAGATCGAAAATGCGCGGTTCTCGCAGGCACGCAAAGTAGCCGATGCCATGCATGAGCAGTGCAGCAGGCAGCGCAAGGAAACTGCCCGTGATAAGGAATAGCTCCGTTGTGACCGCAGCGTTGATGATAAAGAAGCTGTAAGTCACGCCTGCGAACATTTGCGGGCGAGTAAGCGCGCGATAGACGGGGTGACGAACGAGTTCCATGTCGCCTAACCGACTGCGGCGGCGGACTGGATGCCTGAAACAATCGAGGCCGCACCGAACAACACGAAACAGCCGACAATGACAGTTGCGCCAAAGCGCCAGTTCATCCGGCCAGTGAGCATCAGGAAGCCGACGGCCGCAACAGCCATCACCGCAACAGCCGTGGCGACATTGCCGAGCAGTGTGCCCTGCATCCAGGCGAGCGCCGCAACGATTGGTCCGGAGCCTTGCGGGTCCATTGTCTGGGCGTGGGCGACGCCCGGAATGGCAAGAGAAAGAGCGGCCAGAGCAGGCAGGAATGTGCGAAGCATGTGCATCGATTATCTCCGGGAATGATCGGACAGGCGCCCGAAAATGGACGCGACATAAATTTGGGTTTCGCGAATACGCGGAATGCCGCCCGCCTTTTGCACTCTGCCGGGGCCAGCGTTGTAAGCTGCCAGTGCCTTTTCGACGTCGCCTTCGAAACGATCGAGTTGTTCGCGCAAGTAGCGCGCGCCACCTTCGAGGTTGGCATAAGGATCACGAGGATCGACACCAAGCTGCTGCGCGGTGCCGGGCATTAACTGGGCAAGGCCGCGCGCACCCACGGGAGACACCGCGTCGGGGTTCCATCGGCTTTCCTGCCAGACCAGGGCCTCGATCAGCGCCGGGCTGAGATCGAAGCGGGACGATAGTTCGCGGACTTTGGCACTATAGGCGACGGGAATGGCCGGGCGCGTAACGGCAGGGCCGCTCAGCGCGGATTCGGGCACTTGCGTGGCTGCCAGAACCGGGCTTTCGTCCTCCGGCGGGAACGGATACCCGCTGCCGGTGGACTGTGCTCCTGCGATCCAGTGGTGCGAGCCATAGCCAACTTCGAGCACGTCTGCACGCGCCACGCCGCACACCGCACCAAGACAGAACGCAGCCGCCACGAAGTTGCGGGACAGGGTGAGAATCGACAAACGCATCATCAGCGCCTGATGAGCACTTCACGTGACAGGTCTGTTACAAAATGCCCGAAAAAATTTGCTTATGCCGCTTTGGGATTACTGATGCGACACTCTGTCCGTGCGGCTTTATATTATAGGGGCTGTGCGGCACATTGCTTCGTCGAAACGAAAAAAGGCGCACCGCAGCACGCCTTTTTCCATGCGATCCCGAAGGGTTTTTCAGCGTTTTGCGAAAGCCCTGTCGCTGTTCAATCCGGCAAGAGCCATCCGCGCAGCCACGCGCGAATCCACCCAGCTGCCATCGGCCAGTTCGAGATCATAGCGCTTGTCGCTCAGAATAGCGGCCTTGAACATGGCGGCGGCTTCATCCATCCGGCCTTGCGCGGCATAAGCCGTGCCCAGATTGATCAACCGGGCCGGATCTTGCGAATCCAGCGAATCGTTGGCTTCGATCTTTGCCTCTGCCTCGTCAGCCATTCCAGCCGCCAATGTGGTGTATGCCACGTCAACCTCCGCCTTTTCGGCGGGTTGGTGGCTTGCTGCCACGATGGGTGCCTGTGCCAGGATGACGGAAGCAAGAACTGTCAGTGCGATCATCATCACTCTCCTGAAATTTGTCTGATGTTGATGAAAGGATGATCCCGCCAGCCGTTTCCTGCAATAAAAATGTAACAGTGTCATAAAACCGCAACATAAGGCGCCGGGAAGGCAGCAGGTGTCGGGCTAACTGCACACATAGCGCCATAAAAATGCAATAATGTCATATAATTGCATTAAAAAATGCCGCCAAAAATGACGTTTCCTGCAACGAAACTGTCACGTGCCGGCAGTAGCTGGTCCTCGCGATAATCGTTCGCCAATCCGATTCTCAGGTATTCAGGGGACTGTCCACCGTGACCAAATTCCATCGCTCTCTCATTCTCTGCTCCAGTGTTCTCGCGCTTAGCGCTTGCGGAGCTGACGAAATTGCTTCGCCCGGTTCGGGCGGCAATATTACCATCAACAACCCGTCCACGACACCAACCCCGACGCCAACGCCATCGGGCGGAGCCAGCGCGGTCACAGCGGCGGCCAGCTGCCCAACCATTGCTGACGGTCTGACGGACAGCGGCGTTCTCAACGTTCCGGGTGGAACGGTCCGCGTTTGCCAGTTGCCAGCGCGCATCAACACGTCGAGCACGCTGCCCTATGTTTCGGGTGTTGCTTACCGCATGAACGGCCGTGTTGACGTCGGAACCGACGGCGGTCCCACGGCGTCTGCCAGCGATACCAATGTAACGCTGACGATCGAACCGGGCGTTGTCGTCTATGCAGGCACGGGTCTTTCCTATCTCGTCGTCAATCGCGGCAACAAGATTGATGCTGTCGGCGGCGCTACCAACCCGATCATCTTCACCAGCGAACAGAACGTCCTTGGCAACTCTACGGACACGAGTTCGCAGCAGTGGGGCGGGGTTGTGCTGCTTGGTCGCGCCAAGATCACGGACTGCGATGCCGGTGGTGCAACACCTGGCACCGTCGATTGTGAGCGCGACACGGAAGGTTCACCCGATCCGGCCCTGTTCGGCGGGGCAACCGACAGCGACAATTCGGGCCGGATGAGCTACGTCCAGATCCGTTATTCCGGTTACGTCCTGTCCGCAGACAGCGAATTGCAATCGCTGACGCTGGGCGGGGTAGGGTCGGGCACCCAGCTTGACCATATCATGAGCTTCAACAGCTCTGACGACGCGCTCGAAGCCTTTGGCGGTGTCGTCAATGCCAAGCATCTGGTTCTGGTTGGCGCCGAAGACGATGGTCTTGATACCGACACCGGCGTTCGCGCACAGTTCCAGTACGTCCTGGCGATTCAGCGCGATGGCAAGGGCGATGCGATGATCGAGGCGGACTCGAACAACTCCAGCGTTGCCGACACGCCGCGTCAGGATACGGTCGTTTCCAACGCGACATTTATCCAACGCAACAACACTGGCTCGGACGCCGCTGCGATGATGTTCCGTGGTGGCGCCAAGTATCGGCTGCTTAACACGGTCGTCTATTCGCCGAACCACAGTTGCCTTCGCATCAGCCTGCCGGAAACGACCGCAAGTTTTGACTCCGTGGTCATGACGTGCAGCAGCCCGATCTACGTCGGCAGCAGCACGAGCGATCCGGCGGCCGCACCTACAGCCAGCGATGTGCAGGCAATTTTCGAAGGGGGCAGCAACACCAATGCCAACTTCACCAGCTCGCTGAGTTCGGTGTTCATCAACGGAAGCAACGAGAACGGCGTAACACCGTTCGACGCATCGACTGTATCGAGCTTCTTTAACAGCACATCCTATATCGGTGCCGTGCGCGATAGCAGCGACACCTGGTATGCCGGATGGACCTGCAACAGCGCGGCTGCCAACCTTGGCAGCGGCAACAAGGCCTGTTCAACCTCGCCTGTTACCTGACGCAAGGTCGCCTCGAATGCCTGGGGGCGGCTGCGTCGGTGTGGCCGCCCCCACTTTTACTTTTGACCCTTATTTCTGGGATTACCGGGGGTTTCTCGATGATTAAGCCATCATGGCTGAGCCGTACGCTGCTCATTACCACCGCTCTGGTTACGCCGGGCCTTGCCTTTGCACAGGATGCAGGCGCGCTGCCTGCGCCGCAACCGACAGAAGAAACCGCTCTGCCAGCGGACGATAATGGTTCGGGCGAACGGATGGATGGTGAGGATGCCTCGGCACCCGAAATATCAGCCCCCGGCGTTATTATCGTTACGGGGCGCCGCAACGCCAACGTGACGCGCAGCGCGGATCAGGTTATCAGCGTTCTGTCGACTGAGGACATTGCCCGGACAGGTGAAGGCGACATTGCAGGCGCGCTTGGGCGAGTGACTGGCCTGTCGGTTGTCGGCAGCGGATTTGTCTATGTGCGAGGTCTGGGTGATCGCTATTCCCTTGCCTTGCTGAATGGCCTGCCACTGCCCAGCCCGGAACCGCTGCGCCGTGTCGTTCCGCTCGACCTGTTCCCGACCAATGTTGTCGCATCGTCGCTTGTTCAGAAAAGCTATTCGGCGAATTATCCGGGTGAGTTTGGCGGGGGCGTCATCAACCTGACGACGATTGCGGTTCCCGACGAATCCTTCCTTACAGTTGGTGCGGGCATTGGCACCGACAGCGAAACGACTGGCAAGCTGGGCTATACCTACTTCGGATCGGATTCGGACTGGACCGGCTTCAACCGCGGCGCTCGCAACATTCCCGGCGAATTGAAAAACTATTTCCAGGGCGGGCTTCGCCTGGGCGATGCCAACGTCGATATGGATGCGATTGCAGGCGCGCTTGTGCGCCCTGATTTCGCTCTCATACAGAAGAACGACGATATCCCTGCCAATTTTTCGGGCAGTGTCACCGGGGGCACAGCCTTTGACATGGGCGAAGCGCGTGTCGGCGTGGTCGGCACCTTGTCCTACAGCAATGAATGGGACGTTCGCGACACGATCCAGCAAACGGCCCTGCTGGCAGACCTGTCAGTGCTTGATGGTGATTTCCGTTCAGTCAACACCGATAACCGGATTACCCTCAATGGGCTTTTCAGCCTTGGTGCCGAACTTGGTGAACACAAGTTGCGCTGGACCAACGTCTATATTCACGACACGCTTAAACAGGTGCGTTTTGCAGAAGGTGTCGATGTGGAGGCGGGCCGGGACCGCATCAATCAGGATACGGCATGGTTTGAACGGCAACTGTTTGAATCGCAGGTTGTGGCTGAATTGCGCTTTGGCGAGTTCGGCGTCGACTTGCGGGGCGGATATGCGAACAGCCAGCGCGAGGCTCCGTTTGAAACGAGCTTCAGCTATGTTCGCACCAATAATGCGAACGATCCTTATGGTGCCCAGTTCGTCAACTTGCTGGGCGTCAACGGCCTGGGGTCGGCCTCGGTCGCGTTTTCAGATCTCAATGAAGACCTGTGGTATGGCGGGGCGGACTTCAGCTATCTTTTGACGCCGCGCCTGACGCTTACCGTCGGTGGTGCATATACGGACACGCATCGCGAATCCGCCCGGCGCGAGTTCCAGTTCCGCACTACGCAGGATTTGCCTGAATATGTCGGGTTGTGGCGCCCTGATCTGCTGCTGCGTCCGTTCACGATTCAGGAATATGGCATTGGCATTATCGAAACGACGCAGGCTGACCCTGCGTTTGAAGCAGACCTGGAAATCAAGGCTGGCTATGCCAAGATCAACTGGGAGCCGATCGATACGGTCAAACTTGACCTTGGCGTGCGTTATGAAGACGCCACGCAAAATGTCAGCCCGCTGGCGATTTTCCAGGATGGCCTGTCATCCGATGCGGCAACCTCGCTCAACAATGACTATGTCCTGCCGTCAGCAACCCTGACGTGGGAGGCATCGCCAGAACTGCAGTTCAGGCTGAATGCGTCCAAGACGATTGCGCGTCCGCAATTTCGTGAACTGATCTTTCAGCTCTATTTCGATCCGGAATCCAACCGCAGCTATCGTGGCAACCCGTTTCTGGTCGATAGTGAACTGAAGAACGCCGAAGCGCGGGTCGAATGGTATCCCGAACGCGGCAGCCGCGTATCGCTTGCCGGGTTCTACAAGGATATCAAGAACCCCATCGAAACATTCGTTTCGTTTGGCGACAACGGTTCGCGCGGGGGCTTTGCCAATGCGCCCAAGGCCACGCTGTATGGCGCGGAACTTGACGCGCAAAAAACATTCTACCTTGACGGTCTGGGTGGGTTCTTCGCGGATCGAAAGATCGTGGCGCTGGCGAACTATACCTACACCAAGTCCGAGTTGAAGATCGGCGCAAACGATCTCGTGCGGGTTTATCCGTCCGAACCGCGCCCGGCGACGAACTTCTTTCAGGATGGGGCGCCACTGACAGGCCAGTCCGACCATATCGCCAATTTGCAAATCAGCCTTGAATCTGACGAAGGGCTTTCACAACAGACGCTGATGCTGACTTATGCCAGCACCCGCGTTGTGGGGCGTGGCGACGGCAATCTGCCCGATGTTATCGAAAAGCCCGGTATCACGCTGGATTTCGTTGCGCGGCAGGGGATCAGCCTCTTTGGCATCGACACCGAATGGAAGTTTGAAGCTCGCAACCTGACGAACGAACGCCATCAGGAATATCAACAGGCGGGTGACAACCGTGTCGATGTCAACAGTTATGACCTTGGCCGCAAGTTCTCGCTATCCGCATCGGCCAAGTTCTGACCCTGAACATATAACCTTTATCTGACCCGTGCTGCCGTTCTGTCTGTCCCTTTATCAAAGGGGGCGGGCAGAGCGGCAGTGCGGGTTTCTGTGCGCCAGTGCAGGATGGGCTGAAATGTGTCATCCAGCAGCAGTTTTGTGTGATGCAATTCAGGGAAGGTCGAGAACGTAACCCTGACCGTGAACGGTGCGCAGCGGGTTGCCGACGCCAGCGTCCGTCAGGCTCCGTCGCAGGCGCTTTACCCAGACATCGACAGTCCGTTCATCAGTGACCTGATCGGTCTTCCCCAGCCCCTCGATCACGTCCTTGCGCGTGACAAGCTGGTTTGGCCGTTCGGCAAAAAACCGCATGAGGCGGAACTGGTTGGAACGCAGATCAATCGGTTTGCCCTTCCAGCGGGCAAGGTAACTGCCCGTGTCGAGCACCAGATCGCCTAGCACGAGCTGGCTGGTGTTGTAACGATTGGCGTTCTGGGCATAGACGCTGAGTATCCGGTCAAGGATGCTTGTGCGATCTATCGGGCCGACAACGTAATTGTCAGCACCGGCGGCTAGTGCGCGGCGGCGATCTTCGCTGTCATCGCGTTCCAACACTATCGTGATATGTGCGTCTGCCGTTGCGGGATTGGTTCGCAAGCGGCGGCACATCTCAAGCCCTGAAATGTCGGGCAGAACCCAATCGACAAACGCCATCATGGTCCCGTCAATCACATGACGTGGACCGTTGCTGTCCATGGAGGCGAAAGTCACGCTCAACTCATCGTGTTCGAAAGCGTCGAACCTATCGCCCAAGTCGCTGGTGAGAAAGACGTTGATAGCCCGCATTCCCGATCTTTTCCCTGTTGGGAAACGCATGAAGGCATCAGATGACGGGTTTATGACTCTTTCCGGTCCGATTCATGATTTTTGCCCGAATTGGCCGGTTGAACAGTGCGGAGCGAGCGGGCGGCGTCAATATGCCTTGCGATGGATAAGGACGCGCAGCGTTTTGAGCGCGATCCCCACATCGCGGAAAATGTTCCAGCCCGCAATATATTCAAGGTCCGATACAAGGCGGTCGGAAAGCTCTGCTTCGGTATCGGTTGACCCGCGCAAACCGCGGATCTGGGCAAGGCCTGTCAATCCGGGTTTCAAGGTGTGGCGGTGCCAGTATCTGCTGTCGACTTCCCAGAAGAGTTTCTCGCCTGCTCTCGATCCGATGGCATGGGGGCGCGGGCCAACAATGCTCATATCGCTCTTCAACACGTTCCAGAACTGGGGCAACTCGTCGATGCTGGTTGCTCTCAAAAAGCGTCCCACGCGGGTCACGCGCCTGTCACCCGGTGATACGGAAACATGGCCTTGGGGATCGGCGCGTCCCACTGTCATCGTGCGAAACTTGTAGATCGTGAAATAGCGATTGGCGCGTCCGGTGCGTTTCTGCCGGAACAGGATCGGGCCTCCATCCTCCAGCTTCACTGCTATCGCTGCAACAAGAAGGATCGGTGCGGTAAGGGCAAGCGCGGTAAGCGCAACGACAACATCGAATGCCCGTTTGAGGATGCGCGATTGCATACGCAATGTGCCGACGGAAACGACCAGCGTCGTAAAGCCGCCCCCTGCCTCGTGCATAACGCCCAGAGCCTGAAGGTCATGCGCTTCGGTGCTGATGACTTCGCCCCTGATAGCTGAGGCCCGCAGTACAAAAGCCCAGTCGCCACGCTCATCAGGCGGGCAGCTCACCACGACACGGTCCATGTTGCGGAGTGCCTGGCCGAGCCGGTCCAGCCCGTCAGGATCGTCAATACGGGGTGACAAGTGGTGGGCCATTGCATCGATACGATATGTGTTGGGCAAGGTGATTGGCGGCCCGCCTGCATCGACAACCAGTGTATTTGTAAGGTTCGTCCGCTTTTGCAGGTACAGCCATTTTGACAAGGCCCAGCGCATGGCGACCATCGCGATATATGCCAGCACAATGCCGAGCGAGAACACCATACGAGACAGCTCTTCGTTCGCTTTCAGGTAGAAGGCTATGAAATTGAGCAACCCAGCCGCAATGAGAATGGCAGTGGCAAGGCGGATCATGGCGGTTTTCAGATTGGTCAGCGCACCGGCTGAATATGTTCCATTATATAGCGCAAGCGTTTGGAACAGGGGCAGAAATACCTGGGCTTCGATCAGTGCGCGCGCCGCGCTGGATCGGGGGTAAAAATACCCGACAATCGCATAAGCCCCCAACAGCGCCAGCATGTCGCCAACCAGCAAGAGCAGGTAAAGCCGCAGGCGCAACCGCTCCAGCGACGGCACCCGTCGGATTTCGGGGATGCTGGGAGGATCTGCTTCCCGCACTGCCTGAGGCATCGTATTTGCCGAACTTCCCATCGGTTCAATCGTCCGTGCCTCGATCGTGCGAGTAAATCCTCAACCCTGAAATCGTGCTGGTCGGACTGTAGAGCTTTCGGCCTGATCTGGGCAAATTAACATGGTGTAATCATGTTGGTAACTTGGCCCAACGGATCGCACATATCTTGTCAGACGCGGGTGAAGCGGCCCCGGCTATCGGCGTGGAGCGGCGGCGCGGGCAATCTGGGTCAGACCCTGCGACAGGACAATTTCGGCCGATTGACTCCCTGACAGAAGCGTTTCGTGCAGTTTGACGAGGCGCTCTACCAAACGTTCCAGCTTCACCCCGCGCCAGCATCGCATCTGTGTGGCCAGATCGTCCTTGTCGCGGAAAAACACCCGTCGCGCCTTGCTTTCACGTTCCAGTAAACCCCGAATATCGGGGCTGTTGCCCAGTTCGGCGGATAGTTGCGCCAGTTGCGCGACGCGACGCTCGAACGCCAGCAACAGGCCAACCGGGTTCATGGACAAGTCGCGCATCCGTGCCAGTTCGCCGGAAAGGTGCCCGGTTTTGCCGGACAGGACGGCATTGACCAGCGGCATGAAACCGTCATTTTCGGTTTGTGCGCCGATAGCATCTATGTCTTCGGTGGTGGCGCGGCGCGGCGATTGCGGGCTGGCGTCGAGATAGACCGCCAGTTTCGTCACTTCCGACTGGGCGAGCCGAACGTCCAGCGCCGCGGCCCTTGCTATGCGTTCGGCGAGATCCCCTGTGACCTGCAAGCCGACACTATCTGCCATCTGGCGGACCGACCCCGAAACCGATGCGAGGTCCGGCGGGTAAAACATGGCAACAAGGGCATTGGCCTGCCCTTCCAGCAGCTTTGCCGTGCGGGATTTGTCGGTTGCGGAAGTCGCCACCACCAGAACCGGGCAGGATTCCACCTCGCTTTCAAGGAGGGCAGCCAGTGCATCGTGCGCTTCGTCGCCGCTGGCGCGCACATAGATATGGCGACTGTCACCAAACAGCGAATTGGAATGGGCTTCATCGCTGAGCCGCGCAGGATCACGGCGTAGCTCTGCGCCCTGCATTTCCACGCGCTCCCCTGTATTTTCTATCAGGCTCACGATGCGGGCAGCGGCAGCGGCAGCGCCTGCTTCATCCGGCCCGCAAAAAAAGAAAAAACGGCATTGGCGGGCTGCTTTCGCCGCAACCCCTGCAAAATTGCTCTGGGTCGCTTTCACGGCGTTTCGCGCAAGCGGACAGCCAGGCGGGTCACGATCCGGTCTGCCACCGTGCGGGCAAGGTTTTCAAGCGCGGTCTGTTCGGCCGCGATTGTCGCATATTCCGAGGATACGACATCGACGCCCGCGTCCGCCCCGGCGGTCGCATCCAGAACGATTTCGTCGCTGGTTGTGTCCGTCAGGGTGTATCGCGCGCGCAAGGTGCGCCGTTCACGGCCAATAGTTTCATCGTTGAGCAAGCCCAGGCCTTCAAGACGGTCATCCAGCTTGACTGACAACTGATAGCGGATGTCGGCGGTGTTCGATCCGCTTTCTTTCAACCTGTCCTGCAAGGCGTTGCGGACAAGCCATCCGGCCTGACCTTCGATGGGGCTGACTTCTATCCCGGCAAGAGCACGGGCGACCGCGCCATTTCCGCCACCGGCATACATCGGGCTGAGATTGCAACCCGCCAGTGGCAACGCGCACACAAAAAGCGCCATCGCGGCAACGATGGATTTCGCGAGGCTTGTGCCAGACAGTTTTGGCAGGGTGAGACTGGGCCTTGCAGACACGGCCTTGTGCAATCAGCCTGAAATTGCGTCGCGGCGAAGAGCGCGGGCCTTTGTCAGGATGATGTCTTCCAGTTTCTGGATCGTCGATGCCTGGACCGGGGCTTCAACCCATGTCCCTGCTGCGACGGCAACCTGGCGGACGGCTGACACGCGAAGGGCATCGGCGCGCAAGTCCTGATCCAGAATCGCCACGCTCACTTTCATGCGCTCGGTCGGGTTGGACGGGTTCGCATACCAGTCTGTCACGATCACACCGCCGTTGCTGTCGGTTTGCAGCAGGGGCATGAACGAGAGCGTTTCGAGGCTCGCACGCCACAGATACGAATTGACGCCGATCGTATTGATCTTGGCTGCTGCAACATCGGCCTTGGGGCGATCTTTCTTGCCACATGCACCGAGCGTTGCGAGCGCCGCTACGGCGAGAATCGCGTGTGCAACGAACCGTGCGCGATTTCTGGGCTGGGCAGAATTGCCGTTTGGGATCGCGCGGAATGGGGTGGAGCCAGTATGCAAGGTCATGTTCCCGTGTTCACGGCCAGTATTGGCCTTTGAAATTACGCCACTTTCTTGAAATATCGCGGCAAGGCCGCAGCTATCTCCCGCAAGGGCTTGCTGCCTTCTATAGTCGGACTGGGCATGGCGGCAAGAGCGCAGCCGATCAGTCGCGGCTTTCGCATGGGTTTTCTGAACCCCTGCTTGCTGCTTCAAGGACAGCCGGGTGTATTTGTGTGGAGAGTCAGCAACACTTTCGCAACTTCGGCGCAGATTCGTAAGAATCTGTAGCGGAAGACTGGAAAATGATGGAAAACTGCCTTATTGCAAAGCTTGGAATTGGATCAGGTCCACGCTCTTGCAGGCGACTCGCACAGTCATAGTGCAGGTTCTGTTTGCTTTTACAGTGTGTGCAATGGTTCGGGAGGTTGAGAAAAATCGTCATGAAGCGCGCAAGCGGAAAATACGTTCGGGGCCGTTTTTCGGCATCGGCGGCGCTTGCCCTGGCGATGGTGGCCTTGCCTTCTGCGGGCCTCGCGCTTGGCAGTATCGGTGACGATGGTCTGGGTGCGACAGTCAGCCTTGCGGCCCGCGGCAGCTTTGCCTCCTTCACGCCGGCCTCTGTCGATCCTGAACTTGCCCGTCTTGTTTCCAGTCATGCGTCCAGCAAGGGGCGGTTGATGCGCTTCACGCCTGCTGGGGCTGCCAACAGGCCAGACCGTGCCGTTACTGTTGCCGTCAGGATCGACGATGAAACCGCGCGCGCCATTTCTGTTCGCACGGCGATTGCCTCTGCCAAGCAGGACGTTGGCAAGGGTGTGACCAATGCGCTGGGCGTTGCGCCCACGCGCTATGACCTTGGCGTTGCCCGCGGTTATCGCAGCTTTGCCCAGTCGGCGACTGTGCCGGGCGATCTTCGCCGTATTGAAATGCCCGATTTGTCCACGTTCAAGGCCGAAGGCGATAGCAAACCCAGCCGGTTTGCTGCGCGGATCGAACTGGAAGAAAACGGCAATGTCGGTCGTGCGCCGCGCACGATCGATGCGGTTGACGCACAGCGCGTGGATCTAGGCGGCAGCTACCGCGTCACCCGCAACCTCGATCTGACGGCGGGCTTGCGCTATTCGCAAGAGCGTGCGCGCCTTGCTCCGCTTACCGAGGGCGTGCGGGATAGCCAGGCTGTTTACGTCGGCACCCAGTTCCGGTTCTGAGCAGGATTATTCGGAAAAATTTATTGCGCTGACAGGCACTTTGGCAGGGCCTTCCCGAAGCCTGCTGACCCCTCTCCATCGCTGTTGACGCATTGCCTCAATTGAAAAGTGCGCCTTGTTCACTTTTGCCACCTTGCGGGTGCCTTGAACCTTGCTACTCTGCAGAAATCCAACACTTTGGGAGAGTTTTTATGGCTCGTATTGCAGTGGTTACCGGGGGCACGCGCGGGATTGGTGAAGGCATTTGCCTCGCCTTGCAGCAGCAAGGTTGTAAGGTTGTTGCCAATTACGGCGGCAACGATGAAAAGGCCCGCCAGTTCACTGACAGGACCGGCATCGCTGCGTATAAATTCGATGTCGGTGACCATGAAGCGACGATCGCTGGCTGCGCCCGGATTGTCGACGATATCGGTCCCATCGATATTGTTGTTAACAATGCCGGGATCACCCGTGACGGCGTGCTTCACAAGATGAGCTGGGACGACTGGAACGAGGTTATGCGAATCAATCTTGGTGGTTGCTTCAACATGGCCAAGGCGGCTTTTCCTGGTATGCGGGACCGCAAATGGGGCAGAATCGTCAATATCGGGTCGGTCAACGGGCAGGCCGGGCAATATGGACAGGTAAATTATGCCGCCGCAAAATCGGGTATTCACGGTTTTACCAAGGCGCTCGCCCAGGAAGGCGCAAAGTATGGCGTGACAGTCAATGCAATCGCGCCGGGCTATATCGACACCGACATGGTCGCTGCGGTGCCAGACGCGGTTCTTGAAAAGATTATTCAGAAAATTCCGGTGGGGCGCCTTGGGCACGCAGACGAAATTGCGCGCGGGGTTGCGTTTTTCTGTGCGGAAGAGGCAACTTTCGTGACGGGTGCAACGCTGTCGATCAACGGCGGCCAGCACATGTATTGATGGGCGTTGGGGCGTTTGCCCCGCCGCACCATAGCAACCATGTCTATGCCTTATCACCCCCCGGTCAAACGCTCGGTCGAGATTTCCGGCCACAAGACCTCGATCAGCCTTGAGCCGCTGTTCTGGGATATGTTGCGAGGTGTCGCGAAGCAGAAGGGCATGGCAATCAGCGCCCTGATCGCGCAAATTGACGCTGAACGGATTGCCAGCGACACCCCGCCAGGGCTGGCGGGCGCTATCAGGCTCTGGCTGGTGGCGCGGACGCTGCAACCGGATGATTGAACGGCATTGCAGGGGATGTGAGCGTCTTCGTTTTTCCTCCTCCCCAGCAATAAATCGCTGCCACTGGCAGTGACAAATAGCTACGGCGCAGGCCATGAACGCGCCGTCGCCATTTCGTGATTCCAGCACCCATAGCTGGACAGCCCGCCATCTGGTTGCGCTGTTGGGTGCCAATGTCATGCTTGCCTTTGGCCCGTGGCTGGTGCGACTGGCAGATACCGGGCCTGTTTCAGCCGGGTTCTGGCGGCTAACTCTTGCCATTCCCGTTCTTTTCGCCCTGTCTCTGCGCGAACCTGCCGGACAACGACGCCTTGCAGGGGGCACAATCTGGCTGGCTGCCGGGGCTGGCCTCTTCTTCGCGCTTGACCTTGCAAGCTGGCACGTGGGCATCGGCATGACCCGGCTCGGCAATTCTTCCCTGTTCGGCAATTCGGGCAGCCTGATCCTGATGGTGTGGGGCCTGATTGCAGCCCGCAGGCCGCCACGCCTGCTGGAGCTGACGGCGGTTGCCGCCGCATTGGCCGGGGCGGCACTGCTGATGGATGGTTCGTTACAAATCAGCCACAAGAGCTTTCTGGGCGACTTGTTCTGTGTGCTCGCCGGCCTGTTCTATGCGGGATATATCCTGCTGCTCAGCCCCGCACGCGCGCGGCTGGGGCAATTCACCTTGCTGGCTGCCTCTTCTCTGGCAGGGGCGCCGGTTTTGCTGGTTGTTGCTATTCTGCTGGGGGAACCTGTCTGGCCAACCAACTGGACGCCGGTGCTGGTGCTGGCATTAAGCAGTCAGGTGCTTGGGCAGGGAATGCTGATTTACGCGCTGCGCCACTTCCCGCCACTGGTGATTGGGCTGGCGCTGCTGACGCAGCCGGCAATTACCGCATGGACCGGCTGGCTCGCATTTGATGAAACGCTTGGGGCGTTGGATGTGCTGGGCATGGCATTGCTGGCATCGGCTCTGGTCATGGCACGGACGGGGGACAGGCCCCGCAAGGCTGGTGGCGGACCGGAACAGGATCTGGCCCGCGATCAGGCGAGTGACTGACGGAACAGGCCGTAGCGTTCCTCTATGGCCACGAGGTCCGGCTTTGGCAGGGCAAGCCGCGCATGGGCAAGCAGCACGTCGCCCTGTTCGCGAAGGATTGCGCGATATTCCAGACGGTCGATCGCGGTGGCTGCATTTTCCAGCGTGTCCAGCAGCACCAGGGCTGTCAGCCGATTGGTCGCTGCGGCAGCGTGCATCGAACCGAACCCGCGCTTGACGAAGTGGCGGAAATCATCGGGTAGCGGAAACACGCGCTGTTTCGTGCCATCGTCGCCCCGCGGCACGTTGGAGCGCAAATCCCGCCCACCCAGTTCGGCTGTTGCCGCGCCCAGCCAGTGCACAGCCGTAATAGCGGTGAAAGGATCGTTTATGCCCGGCGACAGGGCGCGCAAGGCAATCTCTACCAGTTCGTCAATCAGGAATTGCGGGTCTTGTTCCGGTGTGCGTGTGCTGCCCAGTTCTATGGCGCTTTGCACCTTGTTTGCGAGGTCATCAAAATCGCCACCATCATTGCCAGTGACTTCGGCAATCGTGACTCCGCCATGGACGAAATCGCCCACCCGCATTTTCAGTGCGATGGTGCAACCGGCTTCGCGCGCATTCGTATCGAGGCTTTCAAAATCGATAAGCTGGACATAGCCCGCCTTGCCAGCCTTGACAGGGCATCCGCCGGGGGGATCGGGCGGCGTGCAGTTGCCGCCCTCGTCAGGAGTATAAATGCTGTGAATCTGGTGCAGCAGTCTTTGGGCAATGCCTTCCAGCACAGTGTTGATGCGAATGCTGGCGGGGATATGGTTGAGGAAATAGACCAGCACGGCAATCGACAAGGCCATCAGCGCATAAGCGACAAGCAGAGAAAGCTGGGGCACGAAAGCATCAGGCAGGTCTGCCCCCGTTGCCGCATCGCCCGCTGAACGAATTGTTCGCAGCACCGTCAGCGAATACGTGAATGTGCCGATAAAGGTTGCCAGACTGAACTGGTTGCCTTTGTCCTCCATGAAATTGGTCAGAAGACGCGGACCATAATTCCCGCTGGCATAGGCAACAGCGGCAATTGTGATGGAAAAGACCGTGGCGGCCACCCCGATCATGGAACTGGAAATGACAGTCAGGATTGTGCTCGCGCCTTCGGGCCGGGCCGGGATCGCAGCGCTCATTTCGGTAACGAGCCGCCCATAACCGCTGCGGTCGAGCGCTACCATCGCAGCGCCCAACAGCACCCCGGTCAACGCAAACAACGCTGGATAGAACCAGTAATTCGCGTTCAGGCGCGACCATATCCAGCGCAGGCGAGCAGTCATTCTACTCTATACGCACGGGCGTATGGTTTGGCTCCCGCGCGACCTGCGCCGCGCGCGAGGCTCAACGGTTGCCGAGGTCGCCTTGACCAACGGTGTTGGCCGCCATTTCCAGCATCTTGTCGAGGCTCTTCTTGGCAGCAAGGCGCAGGCTTTCCTCAATCTCGATACGCGGCTGAAGGTCACGCAAGGCGAGGTAGAGCTTTTCCAGCGTGTTGAGCGCCATGTAAGGGCAGATATTGCAGTTGCAGTTGCCGTCTGCCCCCGGCGCGCCGATAAAGGTCTTGTTCGGCAGGGCTTTTTGCATCTGGTGCATGATGTGCGGTTCTGTCGCGACGATCAGCGTATCGCCGTCGAAAGACTTCGCAAATTCGAGAATGGAACTGGTCGAACCGACATGGTCTGCATGGTCGATAATGGCTGGCGGACATTCCGGGTGCGCGGCAACCGGCGCGCCGGGGTGCTGGGCTTTCAGTTTCAGCAGCTCTGTCTCGCTGAAAGCCTCGTGGACAATGCACACGCCGGGCCAGAGCAGCATTTCCCGGTTGAATTTGCGCGAGAGATACCCGCCAAGGTGACGGTCAGGGCCGAAGATGATTTTCTGGTCAGCAGGGATTTGCTGGAGGATAGTTTCGGCGCTGGATGATGTGACGATTACATCGCTCAGGGCTTTCACTTCGGTCGAACAGTTGATGTAGGTTAGTGCGATA
>JAGREQ010000109.1 GCA_020446465.1 Novosphingobium sp.
TTGGTAACAATAACTGCCGGGCCGGAAAGGCTCTGCCCCACTTCGCGCGCAACAGCATAGACAAACGACAAATCGGCGTGGCCATCCCCGCGGCGCGAGGGCGTACCCACGGCAATGAAGATGGCGCTGGCGCCATCAATCGCGCTTGCCAGATCTTCTGAAAAGGCAAGCCTGCCTGCCTTGACGTTGCTGCCGACCAGTTCGGCCAGGCCGGGTTCAAAGATGGGCATGACCCCTTCGCGCAAGCTGGCGATCTTGGCGGGGTCTTTGTCAATGCAGACGACTTCGTGCCCGAAATCGGCAAGACATGCACCTGAGACGAGGCCTACATAGCCTGCGCCGACCATCGCAATTTTCACGTATCAGTCCCCCGGAACGGTTCGTCTCAAGTTCGGTTTGGCTCACCATGAGCCTGAAAGAACCGGCGCTGGTTGCCTTCCAGAACGAGCGCGGTCAAGCGTCCTTGCCAGTAAGCGCCGGTATCAATGCCGATCCGGTTGGGACGTTCGACGGCTTCCTGCTCGATCGTGTGGCCATGCACCACCATATAAGGGTGCAGGTCCGCATGGCTGAGAAACGGTTCGCGAATCCAGCGCAAATCCCTCTCATCCTGCTGGTCGATCGGGATGCCGGGCATAATGCCCGCATGGACGAACAGGTAGTCCCCTTCGACAATGGAACGATGCAGGTTGTGCATCCATTCGCGATGGTCGGCGGGGAAATGGTCCTGCAACCACGCGAAGATTTCTTCTATGCCGGAGGTGGCCAACGCACCGGCGTCATAGCCGTAGCTCAAAATCGTCTCACGCCCGCCAAACCGCAGAAAATAGCGCAAAACCTCGCTATCGTCTAAGCTGGCCAGCATCATTTCTTCATGATTGCCCATCAACACGCGCACATCCCGGCGCGATTGCCAGTCCCGCACGAAATTGATTACCCCTTTGCTGTCTGGGCCACGGTCAACAAGGTCGCCCAGCAAAATGACAGAGCTGTTCGCAGACGCACAATTGCTGTCATGAGTTTCGATAGCGTCCGCCAGTTCACGCAAAAGGTCGAGACGGCCATGCACGTCCCCGATCGCATAGACGCGGCGTCCATCGGGCACTTGCCAGCACCGCTCATCCCCACTCTTTGACGACTCGGCGGAAAACATGGATTTCAATCGTTTGAGCACGTTATGGCGCGATCCGTGATGTATGGTTTGTAACGGTGGGGGTTATAGCATGGAACACTGACGGCACGATGAATCCGCTATTCCAGGGTGATGCAAAAAGTCCACAGTTGCAATTTATGTTGCCAGAATGTGTTTCAGGCACTTGTGCAATGCAGCATAATCGGTCAGGTTCACTGGTGTTGAGAACAGGCTGCCCATTCAACGAGGTAGCCGTCAACAACGCAGGTGGGGCGAAGCAACCAGTTTTTATTGGGGAATATATTATGCTTACGTCCGTCCGCAGTGTTCTTGCTGCAACCGCAATTGCTGGCGCTACTCTTGTTGCCACGCCCGCATTCGCTGAAGAAAGCGATAGCGACATCACCGTTTCCGGCAATGTTGCGCTGGTCACCGACTATCGTTTCCGCGGTGTTTCCTTCACCGATGGCAAGCCGGCCATTCAGGGCGGGGTCGATATCGCTCACTCCAGCGGTGTCTATGTCGGCACATGGGCATCTTCGCTTGAAGACAGCGCGACTTACGGGTCAATCGAGCTTGACCTTTACGCAGGCTGGAGCGGGGACATCACCCCCGGCCTGACGCTTGACGTCGGTTTGCTTTATTATGCTTACCCGTCCAAGGATTCGGTAAGCGAAGGCGCTGGTCCGTCCGATTATTTCGAACCCTACATGTCGCTCGGCACCACCATCGGCCCTGTCAGCGCGACTGCTGGCGTTGCCTATGCCTGGGATCAGAAGTCGCTGGGTAGCGAAGATAACCTCTATCTCTACTTCGATCTCGAAGCGGGCATTCCCAACACGCCGATCACGCTTACTGGCCATGTCGGCTACACCGACGGCGCGCTGGCACCGGATTACGTTTCGGGTGTTAGCACTGACAAGTCGGCAATCGACTGGTCGATCGGTGCATCTGCCACGGTTCTTGGCGGCCTGTCGCTGGGCGTCAGCTACATTGGCGTTGAAGATGGCGGGTTGAAGTCGCTGGGTCTTGACGACGACTTCACCGACGACGCGGTTGTCGGCACGCTGTCTTACTCGTTCTGATAGCGAGCGTGCGAGGAGCGACCGCGCTCCACGTGCAAATTTGACGGAACGGCTCGCGCCTCAAGCGCGGGCCGTTTTCGTATCTGCGGATTGCAGCAGGGGACGGGCCTGCCTAACTTACACCCTTCTTGCGCAGGAGGAGTTTCAGGCCATGACCAGATTTTTGCACAGCATGTTGCGGGTTTCCGACCCGGAGGCGACTATTGCGTTCTTTAACCTCCTTGGCCTGGAAGAAGTTAGCCGCAAGGATGTGCCTGCGGGTCGCTTTACGCTCATATTCATGGCTGCGCCGGGGCAGGCCGGTGTTGCGGAAGTGGAATTGACCTACAACTGGCCACCCGAAGATGGCTCCGCGCCTGAAAGCTATGGCAAGGGGCGCAACTTCGGCCATCTCGCCTTTGCCGTCCCGGACATCTATGCGGCGTGCGCGCGCCTTGCCGATGCGGGCGTGACGGTGAACCGCCCCCCGCGCGACGGGCGCATGGCTTTCGTCAAATCGCCTGACGGAATCTCGATCGAACTGTTGCAGGACGAGGAGGCCTTGCCCTCGCAAGAGCCGTGGGCCTCCATGCCCACTCAGGGGGACTGGTAGATGTCGTCCTGCGCTTCGGCCCCGCGGTGATGATAATCAGGCTGGTTCGACTGCGGCCCTTTCGGTCGTGCCTTCGCCTTGCCTGATTTCGGAGGTGGTGAAAACCGCAACACCAGATAGCCCAGAATGGCTGAAATCAGCGAGCCGCCCAGAATGCCAAGTTTGGCTTCCTCTATAAGCAGCGGATAGGCCGGAAAGGCGAGCGCGGCGATAAACAGGCTCATCGTAAAGCCGATGCCGCACAGTATTGTTGTACCCCATACCTGGCCCCAGCTTGCACCTTCAGGACGACTGGCGAAGCCGATTTTTTCCGCAATCACGATGGCGGCAAAGATGCCGGCCTGCTTACCAATGACAAGGCCGCCGGCAATCGCCAGCGGCAGCGGTGCCAGCAAACCTTCAAGCCCGATACCCTTCAACGCAACCCCGGCATTGGCAAAGCCGAACAGTGGCACCACCAGGTAGGCGTTCCAGCCGACGAGGCCATGTTCCATCCGTTCCAGCAGACTGTTTCCGTCCTTGCGCCGCATGGGCACTGTCAGCGCGGCAACAACGCCGGCGATGGTGGCGTGCACGCCTGAATTGAGCACGCAATACCACAAGACCAGCGCCCCCAGGACGTATAGCGGGATGAGGTTCACTTTCACCCGGTTGAAGGCAATCAGGACGCCAGTGACGAGTATCGAGGCGACCAGCCAGATGACCTTGATATTGGCGGTGTAGAACAGGGCGATAATCAGCACGGCGCCAATATCGTCGACAATCGCCACAGTCAGCAGGAACAGGCGTATCGGGCCTGGCACGCGGCTGCCCAGCAGGCCGAGAACCCCCATCGCAAAGGCAATGTCGGTGGCTGCGGGAATTGCCCAGCCGCGGGTAAGCTGCGGTTCCTGCCCGGCCAGCATCAGGTAAACTGCCGCGGGGGCGAGCATCCCTGCAACAGCAGCCAGAACCGGCAACCGGCGTTGTGCAGCATCAGCCAGTTGCCCGGCGATCAGTTCGCGCTTCACTTCCAGACCGACGACGAAGAAGAAAATCGCCATCAGCGCATCGTTGATCCACAAGTGCAGATTGTAGAGCTTGGGGATCGGCGTCCACGGCAATTTCCCGTGAAACAGCGTGTGATACTGATCGGCAAAGGCGGAATTGGCGACGATCATCGCCGCTGCCGCAACGGCGATCAGCAGGATGCCCTGAAAGGCATCGCTGACGAACAGCGTGCGGAAAGGGCGGATGACGGTAATCAGGGAGATAGGAGCTTGGGCCATGTGCGATGCTCTTTTTAGCAAATACAAGCGCGTTGCAAGACCTTCGCGGCTTCAGTAGGCTCCTGATAAATGCAGTATTGGGACGCTGGGGGGCGGATCGTTGAGTTTCTGGGGCTATACACCACTCGAATGGGTTGCGCTTGGCGGCTATGAGCTGCTGCTGTTTGCAGGTCTGTTTTTCCTCGTCGGCGCATTGGACGACATTGCCGTCGACATCGCGTGGATTTGGCTCAAGATTACTGGAAAAGCGCCTTCACGCACGGTAAACCGGGCGTTCTGGGCAGATCAGGCACTGGCCGGACAGGCCGTGGTCATGATCCCGACCTGGCGCGAATCGCAGGTCATCGGGGCCACCATTTCCCATGCCCTGAAGGCCTGGCCGCACAAGGCGCTTCGTATTTACGTCGGGTGTTATCGCAACGATTCGGAAACGGCGATGGCGGTGATGAAAGCCGCCGGAAGTGATTCGCGTGTGCGGCTGGTTCTGCATGGCCGCGACGGGCCGAGCAGCAAGGCGGATTGCCTCAACCGCATTTTTCGCGCGCTGGAAGAAGACGAACGTTGCAGCGGCGTGCGGGCGCGCATGGTCCTGCTCCATGATGCAGAAGACATGGTGGACCCTGCTGCGCTTGGCCTGCTGGATCGGGCGATTGACGACGCGCAGTTCGTGCAACTGCCGGTGCTGCCGGAAATCCAGCGCGGATCACGCTGGGTGGCAGGCCATTACTGCGACGAATTTGCCGAATCGCATGGCAAGGCGATGGTCGTGCGCGAAGGGTTGGGGGCAGGGCTTCCCGCTGCGGGCGTGGGGTGCGCCTTTGCCCGCGACGCGCTGGACGTGATTGCCGCTGACAACGGGCCGGGTCATCCGCCCTTTGCCAGCGATTGCCTGACCGAAGACTATGAACTGGGCCTCAGGATCGGGCAGCTTGGCGGGAAATCACGCTTTCTGCGTGTGCGCGGCGATGATGGGAAGCTGGTGGCGACAAGGGCCTTTTTCCCCGGCACGCTGGTTGAAGCGGTGCGACAGAAAACCCGCTGGATTCATGGCATTGCCTTTCAGGGGTGGGATCGCCTCGGCTGGGAAGGCCGTGCGATTGACCGCTGGATGCGCCTTCGCGACAGGCGCGGGCCGTTGACCGCCATCGTGCTGGCTGCGGCCTATCTTTTCTTTGTCCTGGCGACAGTGCTCTGGCTGTTTAGCCTCGCCGGGCTTGTCGAAATGCCGGAGCCGGGCCTTGCCCTGCAAATCATCCTGACCAGCAATGTGCTCAGCTTTATCTGGCGGGGGGCATTCCGCGCGGCCTTTACAACCCGTGAATATGGCCTTGGTGAAGGGTTGCTGGCCATCGTCCGCATACCTTTTGCCAATGTCATTACGATCATGGCGGGTCGACGGGCGCTGGCGGCCTATCTTCGGGCCTTGAATGGTGAGGCGACACACTGGGACAAGACGGAACACCGCTTGCACCCTGCCATGGCCAGCACTGACGAAAGGGCACTGGTATGACCGTGCGGCGCAAGAGTTTTCGCGGCCAGCCGGTTGCCATGTTGCTGCTGGTGCTGGGCGGCTGGACCGGGCTGCGCGCCATGACGTGGGAAGCGCCGCAATGGCATCATGCGCAAGCCGGGTCGGACCTTTCTGACCTCTTCCCGACCAGCGCTGCGCCACGCAGCGTTGCCGACGGGGAAGCACAATTCACACAGGCCCCGGCACCTTATTCGACTCCGGGCGATTACGGCTGGGATATGCCTGCAACGGATGCTTTGGCTGCGGGGTTTGCGCCCTTTTCCCGGTTGCAGCCGCAAGTGCCTGTGCAAATTGTCGTTCATGATCGCCCGGTGCATATCGCTGCTGCTACCCAAGGTTCCGCAGGCGTTGGCGGCGGGCGCACCATGCTGGCCGCTGGCCACCAGTTGATGTGGATGGCAGCGCTTGCCCGTATGGCGGTGCCCAGCGACGTCGCCAAAGCCGTGAGCGATGCGACAGCCAGTTATTCGGGCCAGTCAGTCCCGCAGGCGAGCGCGCCGGTGCCGATGTCGCCGGGGCTGGCGCAGGGCAAGGCAGACAGGTGGTCTGCGGATGCCTGGATGCTGATGCGCAAGGATGCAACCTAGCCGCTTGTATCGGGGCGGCCCGTCTACGGTGGCAGTCAGGCCGGAGCGGTGTTGCGCTATCACTTTGCCCCGTCGAGCGGGCACCGTCCGCTGGCTTATCTGCGGGCGACGCAGGCGATGGGTAATATCCCGCAGTCAGAGGCTGCGCTGGGGTTTGGCGCAAGACCGATTGCTGGCCTGCCTGTTACAGTGGCAGCCGAAGCCCGCATGTTCCGTGATGGCGACAAGACCCGCTTTCGCCCTGCCGCCATCGCCTATAGCGAATTTGCCCCGGTTGCCTTGCCGATGGGCTTTCGCGGCGAAGGCTATGTGCAGGGCGGTTATGTCGGCGGTTCCTTCAAGACACCGTTCATCGATGGCCTTGCAAAAGTGGACAGGCGCGTGATGAACCTTCGCGGGTCGGAACTGCGGGCAGGCGGTGGCGCATGGGGCGGGGCGCAGAAAGGCGTTTCGCGCTTCGACATCGGGCCGAGCGTGACAGCCGCGCTCAATCTCGCCGGGGTGCCTTCTCGCGTTGCATTCGATTGGCGTTTCCGCATGATGGGCGATGCAGAACCGAAATCCGGCCCTGCGCTTACAGTATCGGCAGGATTTTGAACGCTTCTGTGTCACGGGATCGTTGCGGTTCGCCGCGATGAGTCCTAGTCCGGTGCAATGGATGTTTACCTCCCCATTGCCAATTTGTCTGTCAACGGGCTGGTCATTGTTGGCCTGGGGGCGCTGACTGGCGTTCTTTCCGGCATTTTTGGGGTCGGCGGCGGGTTTCTGACGACGCCGCTGCTTATTTTCTATGGTGTTCCGCCGACAGTTGCCGCTGCATCG
>JAGREQ010000110.1 GCA_020446465.1 Novosphingobium sp.
CAGGCGCAAATCTTCCTCGGCCAGTCGAAACCCGTCCTGCGTTTCGCGCATCAGGGCGAGCCGATCACGTGCCGTTTCGGAAAGCTGATCGCCACGCAGCAGCAAGCAGGTCGATTTTTGTGCGCCGCGCCCGACTCGTCCGCGAAGCTGATGGAGCTGGGCAAGGCCAAAGCGCTCTGCCTGCTCAATCACCATCAGTGTGGCATTGGGCACATCAACGCCCACCTCAATGACGGTCGTAGCCACCAGAAGCGCCGCTTCACCGCTGGCGAAGCGTTCCATGGCTGCATCCTTCACTTCCGGCTTCAGCTGACCGTGAACGAGCACGACACGATCCCCGAACCGCTCCTTCAAGGCTGCGTGGCGCGCTTCGGCAGCGGCAAGATCGGCTGTTTCGCTGTCATGGACCATTGGGCAAACCCAATAAGCCTGCTGGCCCGTTTCCAGGTGGCGTTCCACTGCAGCAACAACATCGCCGATCCGATCAATCGCGACCACCCGCGTATCGATTGGCTGGCGCCCCGGGGGCATTTCGTCGAGTCGGGAAACGTCCATTTCGCCGTATTGGGCAAGTGTCAGTGTGCGCGGGATCGGGGTTGCCGTCATGGAGAGGCAATGCGGCGTGACCTTGCCCTTTTGCGTCAGCATCAACCGTTGCCCGACGCCAAAGCGGTGCTGTTCGTCAATCACCACCAGCCCCAGGTTGCGGTAATTGACGCTTTCCTGAAAAATCGCATGGGTGCCAACGACGATGGAAATGGAGCCGTCGAGCAAGCTCATCAGGATTGCTTCGCGCACCTTGCCCTTGTCTCGCCCGGTCAGCAGCGCAATCTGAACGCCGGTCGGTGCAGCGAGTTTTCGCAGTGTGTCGAAATGCTGACGCGCAAGGATTTCCGTCGGCGCCAGCAGGGCAGCCTGCGCCCCTGCCTCCACAGCAATCAACATAGCTTCCAGCGCCACGACTGTCTTGCCCGCGCCCACATCGCCTTGCAGCAAGCGCAGCATTGGCGCGCCCTGCGCCATATCGCCCTCGATCTCACGAATGGAGCGTTCCTGCGCGCCAGTCAGCGGAAACGGCAAATCCAGCTTTTCACGCAACTTGCCGTCACCATGAAGCGCGGCCCCTTTTCGTGCGCGGTTGGCATTTCGCACCAGCATCAAGGCAAGACTGTTGGCCAGCAGTTCATCATAAGCGAGCCGATCCCGCGCCTTTATCGCTGGCCCCTTGTGCGCCTGTTCCAGTGCGTCGCGCCAAATGGGCCATTTTTCCCGCGCAAGCAGGCCCGGCTCTATCCATTCGGGCAAGTCTTCCATCCGCCCCAGAGCCTGCCCGACCAGCGCCGCAATGCGTGGCTGCGTCAGGCCTTCGGACAAACGATAGACCGGCTCACAAACTTGGCCCAGAGCGCCCGCGCTCTCCTCCAGAATATGATCGGGGTGCACGATTTGCAGCATCTGGCCATATTGATCGAGCCTGCCCGCGACCCACCGCCTTTCGCCCACCGGCAGCAGCTTTTTCGCGGTGTAGGATGCGCGACCAAAATATGTCAGCGTGCAGACATTGCCTGCATCATCGTGTGTCACCACCCGATATGGCCCGCGCCCTGATGCGGAGCGATGCTCAACAGGGGTGAGTGGAACGATCACATGCTCCCCCACGGTTGCATCGTCCAGCGTTGCCACGGTGCGGCGCTCGACAAAACGTTCGGGCAAATGATAGGCCAGATCGCGCAACCGCGTGAGGCCTAGCTTCTCCAAAGGTTTGCGCAATTTCGGCCCGATACCGTCAAGCCCATCGACATCGGCAAACATGGAATTGAGACGTTCAGGTCGCATGGCATGGTATTTGGACCAAGATTGCCACTTTCGCCAGACTTGACGGAACGCAAGAAAAGCGCATCCCTATGGTGTATAGTCAGGATCGACACCTGAACGGGAAGGAGAAACAGATGTTGCTGCCCAAGGGAACCGTTTTCGCTCTCGTCGATGGCGAACAGTTTGAGCTTTATCGCAACGAGGGGCTGGAAGCTGAACCGAAATTGAAGGCCATGCCCTTACCTGACCTGAAAAAGACCAACATGAGTTCGGGTATGCGGCGACACACCCACGCGGGTTACTCTTCGGATGAGCAGCTTGATGAGGACGCCCATGCCATCGCCGTGGCGGACTGGCTCAACAGCCAGGTTCTGGCCCACAAGATCGACAAGCTGGTGATCGCGGCAGACCCCCGTTCCCTGGGCGAAATGCGCAAACGCTATCACAAGGAGCTGGAAGAAGTTCTGCTCTGCGATCTTGACCGAACGCTGACGGGTGCTTCGACGGACGACATCGTAAAGATTGTGCGCGCTGCGAACTGAGTCTTGCGGGCGGTGGCTCGCTCGCTTAGGCACGCGGCGATGAACGACCACCAGAAACGCCTTTCCCGCATGAAGTTCCGCGCATGGCATCGCGGAACGCGCGAAGCCGATTACATGATCGGCGGTTTTTTCGATCGCTATCATGCGTCATGGGGCGTGGCCGAACTGGACTGGTTCGAAGCCCTGCTCGAAGAAGATGACATCGATATCATGGCCTGGGCCTTGCAAACGCAGACTGTGCCGGATGCTTTTGCAGGTGATCAGATGCAGCTTATGCAAAAGCTGGACTATGTGGATATTCCCGGCTGATTTACCGCCAGCCAGATTGAAATGCCTGACCTTTCCCGCATCCTGACTGCCAAGGCGCCACTTACGCTCGCATCGGTGGCGCGCGGGAGCCAGCCACTCATCATGGCCGACCTTGCACGCGCTGCGAAAGGGCGCGCAGTATTCATTGCGCCCGATGATGCAGCGATGCGCGCACTTGCCGATGCAGCAGCGTTCTTCGCGCCGGAACTGGAGGTTATCGAGTTTCCGGCATGGGACTGCCTACCTTATGACCGTGCCAGTCCGGCCCATTCAGTGAGCGCCCGCAGGCTGGCGGCCCTGCATCGCCTGCAAGCGGGCAAAGCAGGATCGCAATTGTTTATCACGACGGTAAACGCCTTGCTCCAGCGCGTGCTCAGCCCGTTTCGTATCCGCGAATCGGTGCGGGCTTTGAAACCGGGGCTGGAAATCGGGCGGGAAAGCCTGATCGCGCTTTTGCAAAGGCAAGGTTACGCCCGCACTGACACTGTCGCGGATGTTGGCGATTTTGCAGTGCGCGGCTCGCTGTTCGACATCTACCCGTCAGGTCTTGAGGCGGGGTTGCGGCTCGATTTTTTTGGCGATGAGCTGGAATCGCTGCGCCTGTTCGATCCCAATACCCAGCGCACCACGACAGTCGTCGAAGAACACCTGCTGATCCCCGCCAGCGAAGCCTTGCTGGACGAACACACTATCAAGCGTTTCCGCAGTGGCTATCGTGAACGGTTCGGCGCAAATGCGACGGGCGACCCGCTTTATCAGGCTGTCAGCGATGGGCGACGGCTGGCCGGTATGGAACACTGGCTGCCTTTGTTCGAGGATAGGCTGGCGACACTGTTCGATCATCTCGACCCGGCCAATGATGTGCTGGTCATCGATAACGCCGCGATCGGCGCAGAGGCAGAACGACTGGCAGACATTGCGGATTATTTCCGGGCGCGTAGCGAAACTGCCGGGCAGGCCGCTGGAAGTTATCGCCCGCTCCCGCCCGATGCGATTTATCTTGCGCAGGAGGAGTTTGAAACCGCGCTGGCTGCATGGCCCGCGCACCGCGCAAACATCTTTGCGGAGCCAGAAAGCAGCACAGTGCTTGATTTCGGCTTTTCATCCTCACGTGATTTCGCACCGGAACGCGCGCGGGGGGACAACATATACGAAGCTGCCGCGAAACATTTCGGCTCAGAAGTCAAAGCCGGGCGCAAGGCAATCTTTGCCGCTTATTCCACCGGAAGTCGTGCCCGCATTACCTCGATTCTGGAGGAAGCCGGAACACCATTTGCGCTGGCCGAGACATGGCAGGAAGCGCTGGGTAAAGCCGCCGGGAAGAAGCCTGTTGCCGTCGTTTTGCCTTTGGACAACGGCTTTGCCAGCAGTGAGCTCGAAGTCCTTACAGAACAGGACATACTGGGTGACCGGCTCGTGCGCCGCAAGAAAAAGCGCAAGAATGCCGATGCTTTCCTGTCGGAGCTGTCCGCGCTGCACGCTGGCGATCTGGTGGTTCACATGGATCACGGGATCGGGCGCTATCTAGGGCTGGAATCAATTCCCGTTGGCAAAAGCCCGCACGATTGCGTCATGCTGGAATATGCTGGCGGCGATAAGCTCTATATCCCGGTTGAAAACATCGACGTTCTTTCCCGCTACGGAAGTTCGGAAGATGCAGTTCCGCTGGATCGTCTGGGCGGAGAGGCCTGGCAACGCCGCCGCGCCAAACTGAAAGAGCGTATCCGCGAAATTGCTGGCGAATTGATGCGGACAGCAGCGGCGCGCGCGCTGAAAACCGCACCCGCCTATGTCGCGGATGACGCCGCCTACAGCCAGTTTGTCGATCGTTTCCCGTGGGAGGAAACCGACGATCAGGACCGCGCAATCGAAGATGTTTTGAAAGACTTGTCGGAAGGCAAGCCGATGGATCGTCTCGTGTGCGGGGATGTTGGTTTCGGCAAGACCGAAGTGGCTCTGCGCGCAGCTTTTGTCGCGGCCATGGCCGGGGAGCAGGTTGCGCTTGTTGCCCCCACCACTCTGCTTGCGCGCCAGCACTACACCAATTTCAAGGACCGCTTTGCAGGATTCCCGCTGAAAGTTGGCCGCCTGTCCCGCCTCGTCCACGCCAAGGAAGCTACGCAGACGCGCGCAGGGCTGGCTGATGGCACGGTTGATCTGGTGATTGGCACTCATGCGCTGCTGTCGAAATCGGTCGAGTTCAAACGGCTCGGCCTGGTAATTGTCGATGAAGAACAGCGTTTCGGGGTCAACCACAAGGAGCGCCTGAAACAGCTTCGGACAGATGTTCATGTCCTCACGCTCACTGCCACGCCGATTCCGCGCACGTTGCAAATGGCGATGAGCGGGTTGCGCGAACTGTCCACCATCCAGACCCCACCCATCGACCGGCTCGCCGTGCGGACTTATGTGATGGAATGGGATGAGATGGTCATGCGCGAAGCCCTGCTGCGCGAACATCATCGCGGTGGGCAGAGCTTCCTCATCGTGCCGCGCATTGCCGATATGCCGCAAATTGAAGACTGGCTGCGCGAATCCGTGCCGGAAGTCAAAGTTGTCACCGCACATGGCCAGATGTCAGCCGGTGAGGTGGAAGAGCGGATGAGCGCCTTCTACGAACGGAAATACGATGTGCTGCTATCGACCACCATTGTCGAAAGCGGGCTGGACATCCCAAGCGCCAATACGATCATTATTCACCGTGCGGACCTGTTCGGCCTTGCCCAGTTGTATCAGCTACGTGGCCGCGTCGGACGATCAAAACTGCGCGCCTACGCCTATCTGACCTACCCCAAGGATCAGGCGTTGAGCGAAGTAGCGGAAAAACGGCTCAAGGTTCTGGGCGATCTCGATAGTCTGGGTGCCGGGTTCCAACTGGCCAGCCATGATCTTGATATTCGCGGCGCAGGCAATTTGCTGGGTGACGAACAGTCCGGCCATATCCGCGAAGTCGGTTTTGAACTTTACCAGTCGATGCTGGAAGATGCGATCGTGGCGGCAAAGGCGGGCGATATCGGACTGGAGCGGGACAGCGGCCCGCTAAGCCCACAGATCACTGTCGATGCACCAATCATGATCCCGGAAGACTATGTTCCTGATCTTGCTGTGCGGATGGCGCTCTATCGCCGGTTGAACGATGCACGTGACAGCAGCGAAATTGAAGCCATGGCCGCTGAAATGATAGACAGGTTTGGCCCCCTGCCCGACCCGACAAGCAACCTCGTGCGGCTGATCGAAATCAAGCATCAGGCAATTGCCGCCAATATCGCCAAGATTGATGTGGGCGCGCGCGGCACACTGGTTACATTCCATAACGATGATTTTCCTGACCCTGCAGGCCTCATCGCTTATGTGGAACGGCTTAAAGGAACGGCGAAACTGCGCCCTGACATGAAGCTGGCCATCAATCGCGCCTGGGGCGACCCGAAGAGCCGCCTTAACGGCCTGTTCCAGCTTACCAGAGGGCTATCCGGGATCGTCAAAAAGGCGAAAAAGAAGGCTGCCTGACCAGCAATCGCCCTGCACCTTTATCCCTTCACAATGTCGAGAAACTCTGCTGCCGATATCGGTTGGGAACGCAGGAAGCCCTGATAATAATCGCAACCTTCGCGCGCGATCAGTTCGCGCTGCCCCTCATTTTCGATTCCCTCGACAAGCACTTTGAGGTCAAGCGCCTTGGCCATAGCCAGAATGGCGCGCAAGACGGCAAGATCACGAGGGTCACTTTCAATTTCGTCGATCATTACCCGGTCCAGCTTCAGGTAATGGAGTGGCAGGAGTTTCAGATAGCGAAAATTGCAGAACCCGGCTCCAAAATCGTCAAGCGCAATACGGATGCCAAGGTCACGCAATTGTCCCAAAGAGTGCGCTGAACGGTCAATATCCGACAACAGGGCTTCTTCGGTAATCTCCAGTGTTAGCAGGTCGGGCGAAAAACCGGCCTCCACAATCGCAGCGGCAATATCATTGGGAAACGATACCGCGCCCAGATCCGTGGGTGTGACATTAAGCGACAATCGCAAATGTTCCGGCCATTGTGCGGCATCGGATAGTGCGCGCGACGCGATGTGGCGCGAAAGCTGGGCGACATGGTCAGCGCGCTCGGCAATCGTGAACAGGGCGCCCGCCCCGATCCGCCCGACTTCGCCATGCTGCCAGCGGGCCAGCGCCTCTGCACCCACGATGCGATCTCCATCGACCGCATATTGCGGCTGATAGAGAACCTCTATCTCGTTGCGGTCAATGGCGTTCAACAAGTCCGCTTCGAGCTGCACCGCTGTCCGCCCCGCAGGGTTTAGTTCGCCATCTGCCCAAAGCAGCCTGCGCGCAGATTGGCGCTGGGCGCGGTTCAATGTATCGGC
>JAGREQ010000111.1 GCA_020446465.1 Novosphingobium sp.
CGGCAGTGTTCTACCGCTGTTGCCACAAACCATGATCCGGTCAGCAGCAGTAGAGTGTTGAGAACCCCGATCCACAATTCCAGCGATTTGCGGGATTGAGCAAAAACTTCTGCCTGATCGCCATTGCCCAGCGCGATGAGCACGAAAAACAGCGTAAAGACTGCCAGATCGCCTGCCACGAAGAACCAGATGCCCAGCTCGCCCGGTATATGCGGATGCTTTCGTTCCGCTGTGGTGCCAGCCGGTGAAATGTTGCGGTTGCCCGTCATGTCATTCATGGATCAAGATCGCCTTGTCAGCGGGTTAGCCGCGTGCGCTTTCCGCGCCTTTCAGAATGCCCCAGCTCATGACGAGGATCCACAGGAAGAAGGCCGTAAATGGCACCCACAAGGCGACGACCCCGCTCCACGAAAAGATGCCGCTCTTGAAAAACAGGATCATCTGCCCCGGCGCATAGAGGACGGCGGCCCAGAGGTTGAAGTAAGCGAGCCAGCGGGGGAAGGGTTCCTGACCTTCCTCCGAAAACAGGATTGGCAGCGCGATGACGATGCACCAGCCGCTGAAGACCGGCACGGAAAACAGCGCAAGGAAATAGGCGAAGTCGATAAGGAACTGTATGAGCGTGGGATCGTATTCGCCGGGGCGGAAGGCCATCAATGCCCAGCTAAAGGCAACCAGCACGGCAACGGCTGTGCCACACGCGCCAAACATCAGTTGCAGGTATGAAAATGCGGCTGCCTTTTCAAAGCGGCGCGTCTGGGCCGCAATCCCCGCAGCGAGTGCGGCAAAAAGCGCGAAGGAGAATATCAGGAATACAGACCCGACGCGGATTGCGACCACGTTTTCTGCCACTTTGCGGGCAAATTCTGCCGGAGGATCATCAGGTGAAAGCAACGGCGGCAACATGCCACCCAAAATCATGCCGCCGATAATGAAGAATGTTACAGCGACAATTCCGGACCATCCGCAAAAACGCTGTGACCTGTAAAAAAGCAGATCCTTGCTGCTGTCTGTCATTCCTCACCCCTCCCGGTAATCGCCATGATATCTACGATATGGCAATGCGTGCTTCAGAATATTCGCGAATGCGGCAGTATATTACGTATTTTCTTCGCGCAAGGTCGGAAGGCGCCCTATCTTTTTGAGGAGCATTTGCCACGGCTGCAAAGTCAGTTAGGGTCGGTTTATGTATCAGTTCTACTTTCTGGCAGGTTTCCTTGTATGAGCGGATCGACGCAAGACGTTGTGGATATGGCCACCCGCGGGCTGGATCTGTCGGGTAACGCGCTGCCCAGCTTTGATGCGCCAATCAGTGAACCATCCGGCGTATCCCCATTACGCAGGCCCGGTTCTGTCAGGCGCACGATGACAATTGACGCAACCTGGCCCGGCGGGGGGCAGGGCGTGGGCCGCTTCACTGGTGTTTGCCGCGATGTGTTCACTGACCTTTCAGGCGGTGCTCCGCAGGAAATAGAGAAAGCCTCGATCGAGGTAATGGTGCGTGACCGATTGCTGGAGCAGGCTTCGTGTGTCCCTGCACACCCCGCTATCGGGCAACTTGTTGGTGCGCGTGCTGGCGGACAGTCGCGTTCAGTGATTGGTGCGGCATTGCCTGAGGAGAAACGCCGCGCTGCGCCGCTTTACCTGCTACTGGACGATCTGGCCGGGGCTTCGCTGGTGGCCCAATGGGCATGGGCGCTCAATAGCCCTATCTGGGAACATCTCGGTGAAGAGGAACGCAAGGCAAAACGCGCGGGCATGGTGGGGGTCTGCATGGGGCTTCGCCCCGGTTCGGACGCGATGGGGCCTGATGGTGTTCCGATGGATGGTCGCAACACCAGTGAAGTTGGCCCCCTCATCAATCCGCACGATCCCGATGGCTGGCATCCCTTGCAGGAATACGATGAACTCAATTTCCGTCGCGCTCGTCGGATCGATGTCTGGCGTGAAGGTGACCTGCTGCATATCAATTCGTTTTTTCAGGATTCCGCCTGCGAACCTGGTATGAAAAATCGTCTGGCTGTGCATGAATACCTGATCGAAGCGACAGTCGACTGGCACAGCGGGTGTCTGCTGGATATTTCGGCCCGGCCAGGCACATTGCCTTATGCGGATTGCAGGGCGGCGCCCGTCAATCTGACGCATCTGATCGGTGAGCCGCTGGCGGGCTTTCGCGAAAAAGTGCTTTTGACCCTGCCAAGGACGGCGGGTTGCACACATCTCAATGACATGATGCGTGCTTTGGCCGAAGTGCCAGCGTTGGCAGAGCACTTGCCGCAAGATCGCAACGTCGGTTAGCGATTGATGGTGCGATTATGGTGATTGACATGATATCGGGGGTGTTTAATTTGACCAAATAGTCAGTTTCAGTCTGGAAACTGGTCTGGACGACTGGAAATTAGGGTGGCGGAGTTTGCGTGACAGCGCACCGCCCTGTCAGAGAGGATATGTGACCATGCGCATTGCAAATTCCATGATCGAGGTGCGCTCATGAGCGGCACAGGGAAAGTCCGGATACCGGAACGGGCCGATATGATTGTGATCGGTTCAGGCGCCGCAGGCATGACGGCGGCCACGGTGGGGGCACTGGCTGGGCTGGATGTCGTGCTGCTCGAATCGACCAGTGTTTTTGGCGGAACGACGGCCTTTTCCGGTGGTGGGGCATGGATTCCAGCCAATCATTATCAGCCGCAGCTTGGCTTCTCTGACGATCTGGCGCAAGCGCGGACATATTTGCAGGCTGTGCTTGGCAACTTCTTCAATGCCGAACGGGTTGATGCCTATATCAACACCGCAAATGAGATGCTGGAATTCCTTGAAACGAATACCGCAGTGCGACTGTCGGTCAGCGACATTCCCGATTACGAACCGACACTGCCGGGCTGGAACCGGGGGCGTTGCCTGCTGACGGCCGATTTCGACGGTAACGAACTGGGCGACGATTTTGATCGCGTGCGCCCGCCAATCCCCGAAATGGGCGTGTTCCATTCGATGCAGGTCGCGCCTGGCGATGCGGTTGCGATGTTGAACTGGAGCAAGTCGGCGGCCAATTTCCGTCTCGCAGTATCTCGCGTCGCAGCATATGCCATGGACCGCCTGCGGGGGCGTCGGGGGCGGCGCATGGCCAACGGCAACGCGCTTGCCGGGCGTTTGTTCAAGTCTGCCCGTGACGCTGGCGTCACGCTGATCGAAAATGCCCGTGCGCGCGATCTTGTATTCGAGAATGGGCGTGTCAGTGGTGTCATTTGCGATCATGGTGGCGCTACCCATACTATCGCGGCGAACAACGGTGTTGTTCTGGCCAGTGGTGGCTTCGGCAAGAATGAGGAAATGCGTCAGAAATGGCTGCACCATTCAAAAGCGGGGTGGAGCTTGCAACCCGAAGGCAGTCAGGGTGATGGAATCCAGATGGGCGAGAAGGTCGGCGGTCGTCTCAACCCGGATAACGCGGGGAATGGTATCTGGGTGCCGGCTTCACGCTTTACACGCGAAGATGGATCGGTCGGCTATTATCCATCGCTATTCTTTGACCGGCACTGTCCGGGGCATATCATGGTTGATGCGCGCGATGGAAAGCGTTTCGTTGACGAAAGTTTCCATTATCAGAACTTTGGTCAGGTCACGCTGGAAAAGGGTGTGACGCGAATCTGGCAAATTGCCGATGCGCAAGCGGTCGCCAGCTATGGCCTGGGGGCGATCAAGCCCGCACCGTTCAGCCCGAACAAATGGGTGAAGTCTGGCTATGCCAGGAAGGCTGGAACGATTGCCGAATTGGCAGGGCAACTCGGCCTCGATCCGGCGGTTCTTTCCGAAACGGTCGAACGCTTCAACCTCCATGCTGCCAAGGGTGAGGACCCTGATTTCGCGCGCGGCACGAACGCGTATGATAACTATATGGGGGATGCGGCCAACAGCCCGAATCCGAACCTGCGCCCGCTGACGCAAGCGCCCTTCTATGCGATTGAGGTTCGCCCCAGCGATCTCGGTTCAGTGCAGGGGCTGGATACGAATGCCAAGGCGCAAGTTCTGGACGCCGATGGTGCGCCGATCCCTGGCCTCTATGCAGCGGGGCTGGACAACAACACGGTTGTTCGCGGCAAATATCCCGGCGGCGGGACAAGCATCGGCCCGGCGATGACGTTCGGTTATATCGCTGCGCGTGATATTGCCGCCGAAAAGAACGCAACCACTTGATAGGAAAAGGAAGCTGTCAGGGGCGGGATCGAATCGTGCGTTAATAATGGCTATTTTCTGCGTCAGGCATGGGCTGTTGATTCAATCATGCTCCGAGCGCGGTGGAAGGAATGACATAGCAGCGCACCGGATTGGGGTGATCCCGGCCACGCGCTGGAAATTCTGACGTTTCACCGTGCGACAAATGTTCGTCGCACGCCCAATTTATTGTCATCAACCGCAACGGAACCATTCTGGATTTTCCGCATTGGGCGGCCAAAGTTCATCTAGGCCACGCCGCCTAGCAACGCTGTCGTAATCTTCGTATCGGCAAAAAATTCGCACCGTAACTGAGGCATCTTCTTCCGGTCGGCGTCTTGCAAGTGTCAGCAAGGAGCCTGCAATGGTTGCGAACGTGGAGTTATCCCTGATCGGTGAAAGATACCGGGATGTGTTCGGGGCGAATATCACCCCTTCATTTGGCGAATATCTGGGAATGGGAGAGGGTGGCAACGCTTCTGCCGCCTTGGGATACCGCCGGGCGGGGAATGAAGCCTTGTTTCTTGAGGCCTATCTTGAGGCTCCTGTCGAACATGTTGTCAGCGAAACGTTGCAACGACCCGTTGCCCGCAACCAAATTGTAGAGATCGGCAATTTCGCCGCCGATCAAGTCATGGCCATGGTTGAGCTGTGGGGCGCAGCGGCAAACGATCTGGGCGCCCAATGCGAAGTGGCGGTGGCGACGTTGACTGCGCCGCTGCGCCGTATGTTTGCCCGGATTGGCGTGCCCATACACATCATGGCGTCGGCACGACCGAATGACCGGGTTGCTGATATCGCCGCCTGGGGTCGGTATTACGAAAGCGATCCCATGGTTTGTTGCGGCTCTATCATCGATGGACAGGACGCTATTGCGCGCTTCCTTTCCCGTCGGAAGAGAAAGGTTGCCGCGTGAACGTGATAAGCCGCCTGCTGGAAAAGCACTGTAATGAGCGCCCCGATACGGTTGCTATTGATCCGGTTATTGCATCGCCCGTGACGTATTCCAGGTTGGCTGATCTGGTGACAGAGAAGGCCAGGCACTGGCAAGGCACCTTGTCGCCCGGCCGCCCCGTGGCCTTGCAGATGGATCACGGGCAGGATGAAGCCGTGGCCGAACTTGCTGCGCTGATGGCGCAAATCCCTGTCCTGTCGCTGCCGCGCTTCTTCACGGAGGAGCAGATACAGCACGCCATTAGGGTTTGCGGGGCGCAGATGCCGACGATAGCCGGCCATGTGCCCGTTTCTTCCGCGCCGGTCCCTTTGCTCTCGGGGACGGCGCGGATAACCTTCACATCCGGTTCCACCGGCACGCCCAAGGGTGTGTGCCTGTCCGCCGATCATATGTTTGCGGTGGCGCGTGCGATTGTGGACACCGTTGGAATGCAGCACGCCGGACGCCATCTGGCGCTGTTGCCGCCGGGCATCCTGCTGGAAACGGTGGGTGGGTTTTTTGCCAGCTTGCTCGCAGGCGGCACATGGGTTTGCCCGCCGCAGGCTGCGATTGGCCTTGCCAACCCGTTCCAGCCAGACTTTGCCGCGATGCTGGCTGCCATGGCCGACCAGCGGATTACATCGCTGATACTGGTGCCCGAATATCTGGGCGGATTGGTGCAGGCGATGGAGGCCACCGGGCAGCGCCTGCCCTTGCTGACGCTGGTCGCCGTGGGCGGTGCGCGGGTTCCCCCCGAATTGATGATCAGGGCGCGGGCGCTGGGCCTGCCGGTGCGGCAGGGTTACGGCATGACCGAATGTGCGTCCGTGGTATCGCTGGAAGATGCCGGTGATGACATGCCCGGCAACGCAGGACGCCCGCTGCCCCACATGCGCGCCCGGATAGCGCCTGATGGAGAGATTCTGCTGGAAGGGCCGCTATGCCTTGGCACGATTGGCGGAAAAGCACCCGCCACCCCCTTTGCCACGGGCGATACCGGGCGGATTGATGAACACGGACGGCTGTGGATCGAAGGACGCAAGTCCAGCCTGATCGTCACCTCCTATGGCCGCAATATCGCGCCGGAATGGGTGGAGGCGGCGCTGCTGGCCCAGCCGGAAATCGCGCAAGCCATGGTTTATGGCGATGGCGAGCCTGCGCCGATGGCGTTGCTGGTTCCGGCGCAGCCGGATAGCGATCTGGCCGCAGCGGTTGCACGCGCAAACGCGACCCTGCCCGGTTATGCTCATGTCCGTGACTGGCGCGAAGCGGCGCATTTTGCCCCGGCCAATGGCAGGTTGACAGGCAATGGCAGATTGCGGCGCAAGGCGATTGCAGAGGCCTATCTGGACGGGCCGCCCGCTTACTTCGATCAGCTTGAAGCGGACACTGTGCGCCAACGACTTCAGTTTCTGGCTATCCCGCAATTGCAGGCTGGGCTGAACGGCACGATCACGCGGCAGGCCTATCTCGATTATCTGGCACAGGCCTATCACCATGTGCGCCACACGGTGCCCTTGATGCGCGCCGCCCACGCGCGATTGGCGGACCGCCCCGATCTGCTCGCCGCGCTGGATGAATATATCGAGGAAGAGGAAGGGCATGAGGAATGGATCCTCAATGATATTACGGCCGCTGGAGGTAATGGCGAACACGTGCGCACCAGCGATCCGGCTCCTGCCACGGCAGCAATGGTTGCCCATGCTTATGACCGCATAGAGCAGGATAACCCGGTCTGCTTTTTCGGCATGGTCTATGTCCTGGAAAGCGTGAGCATCGCGCTGGCGCAAAGGGGGGCG
>JAGREQ010000112.1 GCA_020446465.1 Novosphingobium sp.
CTTCAGGGCTACGACTTCCGCTACCTCTCCAGGGAAATGGGGGTGCGCCTGCAGATGGGTGGTTCTGACCAGTGGGGCAACATCATCAACGGTATCGAACTTGGCCGCCGGATGGATGGCACGGAGCTTTTCGGGGTTACGACCCCCCTTCTGACGACGGCTGATGGGGCGAAAATGGGCAAGACTGCCGCAGGCGCCGTCTGGCTGAACGACGATGCCCTGCCCTCATACGATTTCTGGCAATACTGGCGCAACGCCGATGATCGCGATGTGGGGCGCTTTCTGCGCCTCTTTACCGATCTGCCGCTGGATGAGATCGCCCGGCTGGAAAAGCTGGAAGGCAGTGAAATCAACGCGGCCAAGGTCGTCCTTGCCAATGAAATCACCAGCCTTCTGCGTGGAGCAGAGGCGGCAAAGGCGGCTGAGGAAACGGCTGCCGCGACATTTGCAGGCGGCGGTGTCGGGTCGGACTTGCCAGAACTGGCAGTGCCGGCAGAAGGCTTGGGGCTGGCCGCTGTCTGCACTGCCCTAGGCTTTACGAAATCGAACGGAGAGGCCAAACGCAAGATCGCCGAGGGAGCGGTGCGGCTTGATGGGGAACCGATGAATGACCCTGCCTATCTTGTGCAAATTGCAGATGGTACAAGCGCAAAACTTAGTCTGGGCAAAAAACGGCACGCAATTTTGAAGCCCGCATAAAAGCAGCATCTGAAGCGGACCTGAACAGTTTCGGGTATCGTTTACGAAATCGCAGCCATTTCCCTTCATAAGGGGTTTTCCGGGTCGATACGGAAATTCCAAGAGGGACTTATGGCTGGAGTTGGAGCACAACTGACGGTAACCGATCAGCGTCGCGCATCGCGGCATCCGGTCGATTATCCTGTAATCGCAGAGCATCGCGATCGCGGTGATATGTCCTTGCATGTCGTCAATGTGTCCGCGCAGGGCTTCATGATTGACAATGCCCCCGATCTCGCACGCGGCGACCGGGTGATTATCCGCCTTCCCGCGATTGGCCGCATCGAAGCCTATGTCATCTGGACGACTGACGAGCGTGCAGGATTCCAGTTTGAACGCGTTATCCGTCTTGATGATTTCCTGATGATGCTTGACGAGATGCAGCCCAATCCGAAATTGCGTTCTCCGCGCTGAGCCGCAATCACCTCTGATTAACGGAAATTGCGGGCCTGCGGGCTTGGCAAGGCGGCGCGCGCCTGCCATGCGACATGCGTGAGCGCGCCATCCTCTCCCATTCGAATCGCTGATTATCGTCGTTTCTGGCTGTCGCGACTCTTCTCAGTATTTGCGACGACATCAATGGTCGTCCTGATCGGATACCAGGCATACGATATTGCGCGGGCCGATTACGGCATGTCGAAGTCGGAAGCGGCATTCCAACTGGGGCTGCTTGGCCTCGCACAGTTCATCCCGATACTTTTATTGACGCCTGTAGCCGGGCTGGCTGCAGACAGGTTTGACCGGCGAAAGGTCGCTGCTGCTGCCAACGTAGTCGATGCGTCCCTGGCCACACTGCTGGCCTTTTTGACTACAACAGGTGCTCTTACCTTGCCCATCCTGTTTATCATTGCTGCATCGCATGGCGCCGCGCGGATTTTCACCATGCCGGCAATGACCGCGATCGCGCCGAATATCGTGCCCGAAGCATTGCTGCCGCGCGCTATCGCGCTGTCATCCATAGCGTTCCAGACAGGCACTGTTGTCGGTCCTGCTGTTGGCGGTCTGCTTTATGCAGCCCATGCGCCTGTTCCCCACGTGCTTTCCGCCGTCCTGCTGTTGCTGTCTTCTCTTCTCGTGCTTTCGATCAAGCCTTTGCCACCTGATCCCCATTCCGACCTTCATCCGCTGCGACAGATTATCGAAGGCGTGCAATTTACCTGGAAAGAACGCTTTTTGCTCGGCTGCATTTCGCTCGATCTGTTCGCGGTATTGCTGGGCGGCGCAACAGCCATGTTGCCGGTTTTTGCCCGTGATATCCTGCAAGTGGGGCCAGAGGGGCTGGGGCTTATGCGCGGCGCGCCCGCTCTTGGCGCGGCAGCCGTGGCGCTCCTCCTGTCGATCAAGCCGATCGAAAACAATGTGGGCGTCAAGATGCTGTGGGCGGTTGTCGCCTTTGGTGCGGCCACAATCCTGTTTGGCCTGTCGCGCAATTTTGTCCTGTCGTTAGGCCTGCTGAGCCTGCTGGGGGCGGCTGACATGGTTTCTGTCTATATCCGCAGTTCCCTGGTTCAGCTCTATACCCCCAATGCGATGCGCGGACGTGTCTCGGCCCTGTCGGGGTTGGCGATTTCTGCATCGAACGAATTGGGCGAAATGCAGTCTGGCCTCGCCGCTGCTGTTCTTGGTGTTACAGGAGCGGTTGTATTCGGCGGCGCTGGTGCGATATTCGTTACAGCATTGTGGGCGTGGCTCTTTCCGGAGTTGCGCAAGGCAAGAACGTTTGCGACCCGTTTCAAGGAAAGTGAGAGGGAGAATCCCGTATGAAGGCCGAATCCATCCTCGATACCATTGGTGGTACACCGCATGTGCGCCTCTCCCGTCTGTTTCCCGATCACGAAGTCTGGGTAAAGTCGGAACGATCCAACCCCGGCGGCTCGATCAAGGACCGTATCGCCCTTGCAATGGTCGAAGCTGCCGAGAAAGATGGCAGTCTCAAGCCCGGCGGCACGATTGTAGAGCCAACCTCCGGCAACACCGGGATCGGTCTGGCAATGGTCGCCGCGGTCAAGGGATACAAGCTGGTTCTTGTCATGCCCGAATCGATGTCGCTGGAACGGCGCCGGCTCATGCTGGCTTATGGCGCAAGCTTTGACCTCACCCCGCGCGACAAGGGCATGAAAGGGGCAATCGAACGGGCGCAGCAACTGGTTGATGAAACGCCCGGCGCGTGGATGCCGCAACAGTTCGAAAATCCGGCAAATGCTGCGGTTCATGCCCGCACCACCGCGCAGGAAATTGTTGCGGACTTCACCGATAGCCCGATTGATGTGCTGATTACAGGTGTCGGCACCGGCGGACACCTGACCGGCTGTGCCGAAGTGCTGAAGAAGACCTGGCCCGGATTAAAAGCCTATGCAGTGGAGCCGGAACTCTCGCCGGTGATTTCCGGCGGCCAGCCCGGACCTCACCCTATTCAGGGTATCGGTGCAGGCTTCATCCCCGGAAACCTCCATACGCAGGCGATTGATGGGTCAATCACAGTCGGCGCAGACGAATCGAAGGATATGGCCCGACGCGCTGCACAGGAAGAGGGCATGCTGATAGGAATCAGTTCAGGCGCGACTCTGGCTGCTATTGCCCGCAAATTGCCCGACCTTGCCGCAGGTTCGCGCGTTCTGGGCTTTAACTACGATACGGGTGAGCGGTATCTTTCGGTCCCGGATTTCCTGCCGGAATGATGCGTTCGGCGTTGGTTAGCTGAAAAGACGTTCCAGCCAGCCACGTTTTTTGTGGGCTGGCGGCGTCTGACCGGCCATATGGAACAGGCTGTTCCCCAATTGAACAGCCTGATTTTCATCAAGCGCAAGATTGATGTGATGGATGTCCTTCGCCTCATGCGGGGGCGGGGTTGTGACGAACTGCAAACGCAGGATTTGCCGTTGTCCGAGCCTGCTCGTTTCCCACCCGACAAGAGCGCCGCTTGAAGGATTATCTTTCACGTTCACCTCTTTGATTTCGGCTTCAAGCGAAGCTGAACGAATCAGGCGGCAGCGCCATTACCGCAGAACTTCCTGCCTCCAGCTTGCGGCGCAGCGCCCCCACATCAACCAATGCGTTTTGCGCGAAATACTGTGCTGTGGTCAGTTTCGCCTCGTAGAAAGCCTTATCGCCTTCACCATCTGCTAACCGGATTGCGGCAATTTTTGCCATCCGCAGCCACATCAGGGCCAGCGACGTGATCCCCATCATCGTCATGTAGTGGTATGCTCCTGACCCCAGATTATTCGGGTTGCCCATGGCATTTTGCATGAACCACATCGTTGCAGTCTTCAGGTCACCGTTTGCGCGTTTGAGTGAAGCCGCGATAGTCGCATAGCGGGCGTCATCCGGGATATCGGCGCATTCCGCATCGACCAGCGCGAAGAAGGACCGGATTGCCCTGCCGCCGTGCATGGCCAGTTTGCGCCCGCACAGGTCCATGGCCTGAATGCCATTGGCCCCTTCATAGATCATGGTGATCCGGGCATCACGGACGAACTGCTCCATCCCCCATTCCACGACATAGCCATGCCCGCCGAGCACCTGCTGCATGTCCGTTGCAACCGCATATCCGCGATCAGTGCCATAGCCCTTGATCACTGGCGTCAGCAGCTCGATCAGATCCTGCGCAGCCTCACGTGCTTTTTCATCGGGTGATCGTTCGGCAATGTCGATCTGGAATGCAGTCCAGATCGAAAGCGCGCGCATCCCTTCGGTAAAGGCCTTGGCATCCATCAACATGCGACGCACATCAGGGTGAACGATGATCGGATCGGCCGGTTCGCCCGGCTCCGCAGGGCCGGTGAGCGCCCTTCCCTGCCTTCTGTCCTTAGCATAGGCAACGCCATTCTGGAACGCGGCTTCCGCCTGACCGAGCCCCTGCACACCGACATGGAGGCGGGCCGAGTTCATCATGATGAACATGGCGGCAAGGCCCTTGTTTTCCTCGCCCACCATCCAGCCGCGCGCACCGTCATAATTCATCACGCAGGTCGGGCTGGCGTGAATGCCCATCTTCTCCTCGATCGACCCGCAACTGACGTTGTTTGCTTCACCCAGCGTCCCGTTGCCATCGACGAGGATTTTGGGAACAACGAAAAGGGAAATACCTTTTGTTCCTTCCGGGGCGCCCGGCGTTTTGGCCAGTACGAGGTGAATGATGTTCTCGGTCGCATCGTGCTCACCGCCGGAAATGAAAATCTTGGTGCCGGTGATGGTAAAAGTCCCATCGGCTTGCGGTTCCGCCTTTGTCCGAATGAGGCCAAGGTCAGTCCCGCATTGCGGCTCGGTAAGGTTCATGGTGCCTGACCACTGGCCCGATATGAGGCGGGGCAGATACAAGTCCTTGAGCTGGTCAGAACCTGTGGCGCTGATCGCGGCGGCGGCCCCGACCGTAAGGCCCGGCAACATGGCAAACGCCTGGTTCGCGCCGCTCAAAAATTCGTCAACCGCCATCCCCAGCGCATGGGGCAAGCCCTGCCCGCCATAGCGCTGCGGCTGGACCAGCGTGCTCCACCCCGCTTCGCGCAGTGCGTTATAGGCTTCCTTGAACCCATCGGGGAGCGTGACGCTCCCATCGGGATGATGGGTCGCGCCTTGCCTGTCCCCGCTTTGATTGAGGGGTGCAATAACCTCACTTGCGAATTTGCCGGATTCCTCGATCAGCGAGCCAGCAAGGTCGGACGAAACATCTTCCATCCCTGCCAGATGAGTCTGATTGCTAAGCTCAAGCAGCTCGTTGACGATAAACTGCATGTCGCGGGTTGGCGCCTGGTAGGTTGGCATGATGTTCCTCTCGCGGTTAGCGTGGTGCTGCGGGCGTGATCGCTCGACAGATTAACGCGCCATTGGGTGCTTGTATCCTGATGATCGCTTACGATGCGTTACGCACAAGCTGGCCATCGACAAGGCTGCGGTAAAAGCACGTCTGCGCCCCCGTATGGCAGGCAGGCCCCGCAGGTGTTGCCTTGATGACAAGGGCGTCCTGATCGCAATCGACCAGAATCTCTTCAACGCGCAGCGTGTGCCCGGATGTTTCCCCCTTCATCCAGAGCCGCCCTCTGGAACGGGAATGAAAGTGGGCAAGGCCGGTTTCGCGCGTCTTGCCGAGCGCTTCGCTGTCCATGAATGCGACCATCAGCACCGCGCCAGTGGCAGCGTCGGTAACAACTGCTGTCAAAAGGCCTTGCGAGTCGAATTTTGGCATGAACGCACTGCTCTGTTCGCGTTCCTTCGTAGTTTCTGCGCTCATGGTAATGTGTCTGCTCCTGCTGAGGAAAACCTGAAAATTGGCAAAAAACCGGCCCCAAAACCCATTTTGAGGCGTTAATTGTTGCACGATAACCACAATGCGCGATCAAAATCCACGGACTTCAGAGAATATCCTTCCGTTCGATCGCTTATGGTGAGAAACCCAACTCGTCCGCCGGAAACAAAGTTTACGGCAGCATTGGCCAAAGTGCCAAGGGGCAGGGATTTCGACAGCAGCCCGAAATGGGCGCGTCGGTATACATGAGGGAATGGGCATTTGTGCATCAGGGGCACGGAATGACCGTTTTGATTTCGTCGCGCTAGCTCCCGGGTTAACGCTCGGGCGCTTCGCTTTTATCCGTTGTCGCACCACTCTTCCGGGCTGGCTGACTGTTCATCCAGAACGCGGGCGAAACAGGCGATTTTCACTTTCCCTACACCTCCACGCTTCAGGGCGCTGATACATGCCGCGCTGGTCGCTCCGCTTGTCACGACGTCATCGACCAGAATGATATTCTTGCCTGAAAGGCGGCTCGCCTTGGCTGGATTGGCGCTGATTGCGCCTTGCAATTCGCTTTGCCGGGCCTTGCGCCCCATCCCGCCAAGGGGTGCCGAGTTGCGCGTCCGCCGCAACCCGTCAACGACTGATGGCAGGCCGGTATGCTTGCTGATTTCCTGCACCATCAAGGCTGCCTGATTGAAACTGCGCCGCCACAAGCGTCTGGGATGCAGTGGAACAGGCACAAGCAGCCATTCTCCTTCCAGCCCATGGATTCGCGCTGCGATCATCCTTGCCATCGCCTGCGCGTGGCCGATTCTTTTGCCGTATTTGAGCGACAGAACAAGCTGGCGAGAGGCGTCATTGTACAGGGTCGCTGCGATGATACCATCGTGCTGCGGTGCTTTTGTCTGGCACTGCGGGCAGATTGCCTCC
>JAGREQ010000113.1 GCA_020446465.1 Novosphingobium sp.
CCGCGCTTGCCCGCAACCCTTGCTCGATACGCACGGGCACCAGCCCGCCCGCCAGCGCAGCCCCCCCGCAATTGACTATAATGCGGTGTTCCCGATGCGAAAATTCAAACGCCAGCGTGGAGGCGCAGCCCGTGCGGGTATGACGCGCCAACGGCGGCGGTGCCGCATCGAATTGCAGCAGGCTTTTGCCCGCAGAAACGCGCTGATAGCCCCATTGCCGGACATCGCGCAGGGGGCGGGTGCGAACCCGGCTCGCTTCGATGACAGCAGATATGCGGTCAGCCTCAACCGCGCCCGCGCCTTGCCATGATCCAAGCCCGCCATCGCCATGAAGCAAGGCCAGCAAAGGCGGCACGAGCAGGGCCTGCATCGAATCGACAAGCGCAGGCACATCCCGGTTGACCGCGTCGTAACAGGCGGTGAGATCGGTCAACAGGCAGATCGCTTCAATCTGGTCCAGCGGGCTGCGGGACAGGATGCCGCCATCATCGCCGACCAGATCGCCCAGCGCGCGGGCAAGCCCGGCTTCACCGAACAAACGGCGTGGCTTGCCATCGGGAATCAGCAGGCCTGCCGCGATAATCGCACACCACCCTGCCACTTCGTCCAGCCGCGTTTCTGCACGCGTGACATGCCGATCAAGCCAGCGCGCTGTGACCGCCGCGACATCTAGCGCCTGTGTGCGAAGCTCTTTCCCCGAAAACAGGACCGGCGCATGGACAAGCCAGCCAAGCAGGCGATGCCCGGCATGGCCCACGCTCCAGGCCGCACCCTTCCCCGGCCGGGCGTTTTCCTTGAGCCAGGCCGCAAGGATACGCTCTGCCGTGGGCGTGACCTGTTCCCGCGTTCCACCGGCGCAAAGGTCAGCCAGCCAGGTGAAACCGTGGACGCACCGTTCAAAAGGCGGCGTCAGACGCGCAACCGGGGAAAAATCCATCTGGGCAATCGGTGCCTTAGAGCCGGACACCAGAAAATGCCCCGCCCGCAACGCCATGCCCGCCACGCGATTGCCCGCAAGCGGTGATTCGACAGTGGCCAGAAGGCGCGGGCGCACCGGCTTGCGAAAAGGCGCGGCAAGAACAGAGCCGGGAATGCCAATCCGGTATGCAAGGCGCACCAGCCGCTCACCCGCATTGCTGGCTGGCGGCGAAAAATCACAAAGGGCCAACGCGCGGCCCGGCTCGATGACTTCACGCGCTTCCGGCAATTCGATCGGTTGCGCCCCATCATCGGGTGCCACACTATCCGTGGGGTCTGATACAGCCTTCGTCACCAGCGGCTCTTTTGCGTCACTGGCAAGCGGCAGCGCCATTTCTTCACATACATCGCCACCCGCCGCTTCGCCCTGGCCCGAACCACCATCAATTGCTGAACGGGGCTGAGCGGCGCGGGTTGCAATGTCAGCCATCCCCCTCACCTTTCAGCGCGGCGATATTGGCGGCATAGCGATCAGGCCCGCCCTTGAATGTCGCGGACCCGGCAACCAGCACATCTGCCCCCGCATCAACGCAAAGGCGTGCCGTCTCCATATTGACGCCGCCGTCCACTTCAAGGTGGATGGGCTTGCCCAACTTGTCGATCTTGTTGCGGATTGCTTCGATCTTGCGGAGTTGGCTGGAAATGAAGCTCTGCCCGCCGAAACCGGGGTTGACGCTCATCACCAGTACCAGATCGACTTCTTCCAGAAGGTAATCGAGCATTTTGGCAGGTGTAGCCGGGTTGAGCACGATCCCGGCTTTCTTGCCCAACGCCTTGATCGCCTGTGCCGTGCGATGGCTGTGCGGCCCTGCTTCGGGGTGGAAAGAGATGATATCGGCCCCCGCTTCGGCAAATGCCTCCAGATAGGGGTCAACCGGTTCGATCATCAGATGAACGTCAAAAGGCTTGGCAGAATGGGGGCGCAAGGCCTTCACCACGGCCGGGCCGATCGTGATATTGGGCACGAAATGGCCATCCATCACGTCGATATGGATCCAGTCCGCCCCCGCAGCGTCAATGGCCCGCACTTCCTCCCCCAGACGTGCAAAATCGGCCGAGAGGATCGACGGGGAGATAAGCGGAGCGGGCGTGGAATGTGATGGCATTTGGCTATTTGCCCTATCCAGCAGCTATGGCGGCGACAAGCCGTAACCGCATCCTTTTCCACACAAGATATTGTTACCACCCGCTTTGCCGCACACAAGCGCGCCAGCGCATTGCTGAACAGCGGCAGAGTTCAAAATTCACTCGATATTCAGCGCCAACCAACTAGGTTGCGGCCCATGAGGAAGCCTATGACCAAGACACGCAAACCCCTTTTCACCATCGCATCCTGCGCGGCGGCTGCATTGGCCGTGAGCGGCGCTGCACTGGCAATCCCTGCCGCGGGCGCCCAGACGCGTGAGCGAATCGCCAACGATCCATCCGAATGCGCGCCGGGCGCGGGGCCTTCGATCAAGGTAACAGTCGAAGGTATCCGCGCGGCATCCGGCAAGATGCGCGTGCAAAGCTACCACGCGACCAAGGGCGACTGGCTTGAAAAAGGTCGCTGGATCAACCGGATAGAGGTTCCCGCCAAGGCAGGAACAATGTCGTTCTGTGTCCCGATGCCAAGCGCGGGCACGTATGGCATTGCCGTGCGACACGATATGAACGGCAATGGCAAAACTGACATCACCAAGGATGGTGGCGGAATGTCGAACAACCCCAGCATCAACATCTTCAATCTGGGCAAGCCCAGTTACAAGAAGGTGGGCGTCACAGTTGGCCAGGGGCCGACCCCGATCACGATCGAGATGAAATACTGGTAAACTGATTGGCGGGCGCGGCGCGCTCTGCGGGCCTGTATATTATAGACCAGCGCCCGCGCGACGCTCGCTCACCAGTGCGCGAATATCTTCCATGTCCTGTGGTTTATCCGCATCGACTGCGGCAAGACCGTCAATCGCCGGGACAACTGCCGCGCGCACACCCAGAGTCTGACCCAGGCGGCTGATGGCTTCTGCCAGCGTCAGATGGCCGCGCCAATAACGCCAGATCGTGCCCAACCCAATTCTGAGCGCAATTCGCCATGGCCGCTTTCGGTCCGCCTCGACCTGCTCCCAACTGGCAATCGCGCGCGCTGCATTGTCTTGTGCCAGATAAAACAGGTTGCAACCCGACCAGTCCCCGTCAGCAAAGCGCAACCACGTCCGTTTGCTTCCGGGCAAGGCGGATTCCACAGCCGCACGCGGTGCCATCAGGATGGCTACTTCGGCTCCTGCAGGAACACTGTCGATGAATGTTCGCACCCAGCGCGGACGCAAAAGCGCATGGTCGCTTGTCGTTACCAATAGTGGCGCACCAAGTTCGGCAAAGGAGGCCGCAACGCTGGCGCTGGGGCCAGCCTGCGGTGCCATCACAACAGCGCCGAGCGAGCGCGCAACCTTAACGACCCCCGGTTCGTCTGCCATGATCATGATCCGGTCTGCGCCTGCGGCCTTCAGGGCAGCATGAACGCGGGCAAGAAGCGGCAAGCCTTCCAGCTCGATCAATGCCTTGTGCGCGACACCCTCGCTTTGGGCCAGCGGGTCGATCTCCCCTTTGCGAGAGCCGGCAAGAATGACGGCATTGAAGGGAGGTGATCTATCCTGTCCGTTCATGGCTGCCCATTGCGCGCACGCCGCGCCTGTTCGCGCCAGACTGTCCAGAGCACGGCCGGCGCAGCAAGCACGGGGTGGCGTTCACGCCACGGGCTGAGTGTAACCGGAATGCCGGTATGCCGCTCCACTTTCCAGGCGGCATAGCGGGCAGCGCCATCGAACGTGGTCGAAGCCTTGACAAGACGCACCAGATTATAGGGCTTGCCCAGCCGACGCCGACGCCGCCACCAGCGCAGGATTGCCCTTTGTTCGCTATCATCCATCCGGGGCCGCAAGGTATCCCCATCGCGCACCATCGCAATACCTGCCGCTTCAGCCGCAAGCGGCAAAAGCCCCTGATAATGCGGAGGATCGGCAGAGAGGATCGAATCTTCCCGCCCCGGCTTTTCCACCCGGAACTCAGCGCGATAAGTCGCACGGAACAAGGCCCGCCAGTAATCTTGTACCAGTCCTTGTTCAGGCCCCAGCGCGATAGCAAGCCGGACCGCAGTCACTGCCGCTGCTGCAACCGCATCGCGCACCAGCAGGCCTGCTGCAGCATCACGCTGCCATGCAATGGCGCTGGGCTGGACGAAACGTGCCCAGATTGTCGTGTCGAGAAGATCGCCAGATGCGGCCTTGCCAAATGTCGCTAGGCTCATCGTTGCGACTTTTGCCCGCAGCATTGCAGCAGGCTTGTCCGCATCACCCGGCCACGGCCATTCATGATAACTGACGCGCGGCCATATCCCGCGTTCTGGAGGACCATCGCACAGAACATAGAAATCCAGCACCCCATCGACCGCGCCCGTGCGCAGATTGGAGCCATAGAACAGCACGGCCAGCGCACCTGCATGACGGCCAAGGCGTTCTGCAAATGCGCGCACCGGCCCATTCACGGGGCGCGCCAGGGCTTCGCCAATGCGGCGGTCGAGCGGGGCGCTCATGGCGTAACGAAACGAAGCGAAGGCCCCAGTGCAATCCTGTAGCGACCTTTGGGGAAGGCCTCCCCATCCAGAATGAATGTGTCGTCCACTGTCAGCATGGCACTGTCTGCATGGCCTTGGTGGACGCCAAGGTGTTCAAACCGGGTGACATCGCGGCCAGCAAGGATCAGCGGCGTTATCGCCACGACCCGGCGCAGCGGTTCATCCACCAGCAGATAGTTGATATCGCGCGATTCGCTGCCGAACGGCCTGATCCCAAGGGGGAAATGCCCCAGCGACGACATCAGGACGGCATAGCGCTGTCCCGGCTTGCCATAGGCGCACCGCGGGGCCGGACGCCGGCCCTCACCCAATTCCAGTTCCATCTTCGTCGTGCGCCGCCATGGCCCATTGCCCAGACCGAAAAGCCCCTGCGCAATGCCTGCAACCGCCGTCACGCCCACGGCCACACTGTTGAACGCACCAAACTTGTGCGCAACCTGCCCCGCATCCGTCGCCGCCGTAAAAATGCCCGCGCCCAGAATAAAGCCCATCATTTGCGCGTCACCCGGACTGTCAACCGCCGTCACGACCAGCGGTCGCTTGATAATTGCCTGCCCCGCGCTCTGTGCTGCCAGTGCATCCTGCAGCCCCCAGTTGCCAGGCAGACCAAGATCAACCGCGAGCGCATTGGTCTTGCCCTTGGGCAAGACGGCCATTTGCGGCCACGCATCGCCAAAGGTCATCGCGCCGCAGGTCAGAACATCGCGAACCGTACCATCGCCGCCATCCACTACCAGCAAGCCCACCCCGGCAGCAGCAAACTCTGCAAGATCATGCACCAGCGCCCCGCGCGTGCGCGGCGTTCTGGTCATCACATTGGGGCTGTCGGACAGTTCCGGCACCAGGCCCTTGTTCCGGTGGCTGCGGGGGTTGCGGATAACGCCAACAAGCAACGGCGCTGTCGCGTCATCCACAGTGCGCGCACGATGATCCGGACCGGCCGTTCCAAAACCGGAAACCATCGGCAAACCGCCAAACTGGTAAATCGTTCCATCCATTGCCCGCGCCTTATCCCCGCCAACGCGGCCAATAACCAGCTTTTTTTCGTAAACGCCCCCCGGTGGGGCAGTGGAACGAAGCACTCTGGAACATTTCAAAGAAAGGTATCGGCTGCGTGGATGGCAACGCCCACCAGCCCGCCAACCAATGTTCCGTTGATGCGGATAAACTGCAGATCGCGCCCGACTGCATTTTCGACCCGCCCGGTGATTGTCCGGGCATCCCAACGTTTTACGGTTTCCGATACCAGGGTGACAATCTGTGTGCCATAGCGGCTGGCGACGCCAACCGCCGTGCGACGGGCAAGGCGATTGACCTGTGTTTGCAGTGCCGGATCATCGTGCAGGGCCTTGCCCAGTTCGGCAAGGGTTTCACCAAGATAGCCGGCGAGTGCAGCATCGGGGTTGCGCGCCATGGCGATCATGGCCTGCCGCATCCTTTCCCACACGCCTTCCCACCACTGGCCAAGCGCGGGATTGTCCAGCAGTTCGCGTTTCACCCGTTCGACCCGTTGCCGCATGGCCGGATCATGGCAAAGATCGTACGCAAGCTGTTCCAGCCCATCTTCGACTTTCAGGCGCAAAGGGTGCTGCGGATTGACGATACATTCGGCAAGGAGCTTGTAGAGTCCGTCCAGCACCGAATTGGCCAGCCGCTCATCCAGCCCGGTCAGGCGCAGGATGGCATTGGCGCGTTCATGTATCATGGCGCGCACCAGCCCTTCGTTCGCTTCAAGAGTTTCGCCCGCCCAGCGCAGCAAACTTTCCAGAACCGGCGCATGGCGTCTGTCGGCAATGGCCGCAGAAAGCATCTGGCCAAGCAGTGGTGCAATTTCGAGCCGTTCCAGTTGTGCCTTCAGCCCCGCCTTGACCTGGCCGCCCAGCCGTTCGGGATCGAGCGATTCGAGCACATCTGCAAACAGCTCGGCAATGCCCACCCTGATTCGCGATGATACGCCACCCGGCGTGGCCATATCGCGCTGGCTGAGCAGGAACCCGCCAGCCGCCCCGGCAAGGTTCATGCCGCCCAGTCGCCGCGCAACAACCGCAGGGGTCAGAAAATTGTCACGCAGGAACCCTGCCATCGTGTCGGCAATACGGTCCTTGTTTTCCGGGATAATCGCCGTGTGCGGGATCGGCAGCCCCAGCGGGCGGCGAAACAGCGCCGTGACGGCAAACCAGTCTGCCAGTCCGCCGACCATGGCCGCTTCACTGAAAGCAAGGACATAACCCCAGACGGGG
>JAGREQ010000114.1 GCA_020446465.1 Novosphingobium sp.
GTGCAATCCATGGAGAAAGCCACCGCAATGGGCAACCCTTCATCGCTGTTAATTGCGGCGCTATCCCACTGCAATTAGCGGAAAGCACATTATTCGGACATGAAAAAGGCGCCTTTACGGGAGCCACTGAAAAAACGACCGGGAAGTTCCGGGAAGCCGAAGGAGGGACGATTTTCCTCGACGAAATCGGTGAGTTACCCCTTGATACACAAGTCAAATTGCTGCGCGTTCTTCAACAAAAAGAGGTTGAGCCCGTCGGTGCAAACCGGCCTGTCCCCGTCAATGTGCGCATTATTTCGGCCACAAACAGGGATTTGCGCAAAGAAGTCGCGGAAGGGCGTTTCCGGGAAGACCTCTTCTTCCGCCTGAATGTGCTGCAGATTGAAATGCCGCCGCTACGAAACAGATATCAGGATATTCCAGCACTGGCTGCCCATTTTATCGAGCGCTTTTGTGCTAATGAAGGCGGCATTCCCAAAGAACTCTCCCCTCATACGGAAGAAGCGCTTTTGGCGTATCCATGGCCAGGCAACGTTCGGCAACTCGAGAATGTGATAAACCGCGCCATGGTTCTCAGCGAAGGCAATGTGCTGGATATTGAAGATTTACCGGGGCTGGCCTTATCATCGGATATCTCTCCCACCACAGCAGCCAATAGCGTTTTCGACCATAAGGCTGAAGATCTTTCAGAAGAGCATTTTTTAGAAAAAGATACGCCCTCCATTCGAATGACTGGACATGAAGGGCATTTTAAAACACTCGATACTATAGAGCGGGAAGCAATGGCAATTGCACTTGAACATTTCAACCACAACATTACACAAGCCGCAAAAGCCCTCGGCATGGCTAAATCGACCTTTTATAAGAAAATGAAACCTCTATAGGAAAGCCCGGAACCTTGGGGAAGGCTCCGGGCTCGGAGAGAATAAGCCGCCCATAGAGTGAGGGGGGGGGGAAGGCGGCTTCTTCTGTTAAGCTCTTTAAAGCGTGTCTATCTTTATACGATCGCCGTATTACCGTTATTGGTGATCAGTTCGATATCCAGACCTGTCACATCGTCAAGCACTGCGATTTGCGTCGCATTGGCAATATTGCCGGAACCGTTCGCATCGACGAAAATCGCCGTATCGCCTGCGCTTTCCGTCTTGAAAACAAAGTCCGTAATCGCATCCGTCACAGCGTCATAACCAACCAATAAGGCTGATACGTCCAGAATGTCACCGGCTTCGAAATCCATGATGGCATCAATTCCATCAGCCAGATTTTCAAACAGGAACACATCGTTGCCGGAACCGCCGTAAAGCACATCGTTTCCAGCACCACCGCTAATCACGTCATGACCTTCCTGACCGAAGATCAGATCGTCACCGGCACCGCCACTTAACGTATCGTCACCGCCCTCACGGCCTTTGCCTTCATTATTGATCGATTCTTCAGACAGACTCTGCGCATTGGCCCGGATATAGCTAATCGTATCCTGACGGCTCCAATTTGCATTATTGCCTTCTCCAGCTTCCAGACGGGCAAAAACCTCCCAACCGGCGCCGTTCAAAGTCGACAGACCTTGAAGATCGGCCAAATCGTCTGTGAATAGAACATCACCGAAGATAATATCGTCACCGGCACCGCCGCTGATCACGTCATCGCCTGCAATCGCAAGCTGATTCAGCGGGTTTGCGCCCTGAAGCACGGCATCCAGATCTGCCGGATCGTCGATATAGGTCGCATGACCGTCAGAGTCGATTGCGTTCAGATTGTCGTTATCAGGCACGGCAATCCCGACTGCGACAACTTCGCCATAAGCCTGCAGACCGCCGACTTCGTCCGTATTGTCACCAAAAGTGCCATCCGACGTCGTCACACTCGTCCCTGTAATCTCGGCAAGAATAATCGCGTTTTCCTCGTTGAAATTACCGGGCGGGTTCACGATATTGCCGTTTTGATCGACATAACGGTTTGGAACGCCGTCCGAGACGAAATACGTCGTTGTGATCGCCTGCCCACCGAGCGGCTCGCTCCCGCTCAGCCAGTCCAGCGCTGCCGCCAGCGGGGATTCATAGTTCGTGAACCCGCCGGAAGAAAGGCTTTCCAGATGATTGATAGCTGTCGTCAAAGCATTCGGATCGCTGAAATCAATCGTGATCGTATTATTCACACGTGTTCCGAAATCAACGATATGCACCTTGATATCGCCGTTCTGATAACCCGCAAACTGCGTCATCATATTTTTTACGGCACCGATCAGGATCTCCAGACGGCTTGTTACACCGTCATTCGGATCATTCACGCCCATGGACCCCGACGTATCCAGAACGAATACGAAGTTATAGTCCTGTTCCCGCGAGACTTGTGTTGCACCGCCCGCATCTCCGACAAGGATGTCATTACCGCGCAGCCCTTCAATCTCTCCAAAGCCGTTTCCAACGACATAAGGCGTAGTGGAGCCGCTCCGGTCGTCTACATTATCACCGACGACCAGTTTGGAGCCGACAGTTTCAATTGTCAGGTCTGCCGTTGCCGGATCACGGTCGAAATCCTGCATCGTATAGGTGAAAACATCCGTCCCATCCTGTCCTCCTGTATAGCTGTAGGCACCATTTGAAGATAGCGTCAGGACGCCGCCATTAGCCGTGTTAACAACAACGCTGCCTCCGGCCGGAACCGTATAGGATACGCCGCCGATGGAAACATCCGTCACGGTAGCGCCTTCATCGGCACCCGCATCGTCATTGGCCAGAACATTACCGGAAATCGTTGAGCCCTCACCGGTCGCGCCTGAATCATCACGGGCGACAGGCCCGTCGTCATGCACGTCAATAAAGATTTTCCCCGTGCTTGAATCTCCCTCGCTATCCATAGCAATGACATCGAAACCAAGGCTGATCACGTCATCCGGGTCCAGCGTATCGGCGTGATCCAGCGTATCCAGCAGCGTAAAGTTGTAAGAGCTGTCATTCTGGATCGTCAACGTGAAGATCGTTCTTCCGCCTGCCGTCCCGACATACTGGTTGCCGGACACACTGACGGTTACAATCTCGCCCTGAGAGGTGAGCTGTGAACCTGCGACAGAGCCGATAGCCGTAAAAGAGCTTGCGCCGGCAGGTTTAACAGTTCCGGGCGCGTCGCCGAAGAAATCGACACCGAGCGTACCGTTAACCGTGATTGGGCCGAGATTCGTCTCATCCACGACCTTTTCGTCATCACCGATTTCCGGGATTGTATCGACGGAAACAGAGAGTTTGATTTCCGTGAAAGCGCTCGCGCGGTTGTCCGTCAAATCTTTTTCGATACCGTTCGTATTTTGCTCGAACGCAACCGACTCGACATTCAGCGTGAAGTCACCGAACACACCATCGGGAACATTAATTCCAAGCCCGGCCAGATCAGCTGTTGTCAGCGTCCATACGCCGCCATTTTCCGTCCCGGCCGTCAAGGTTGCGCCTGCAGGAAGGTTTGAAATCTTGATGACTTCAATGACCTCAGAGCCGTCCGTATCGTTGACGGATGTTGAGATCGTCAGCGGAATGGTCGTCCCTTCCTCACCGTTTGCAGCATTGGCAGACAGATTTGGAACATCGGCAACCGCATCCACGATGATATTGAACACATCCTGCGGAGAATCCGCGCTGATCCCGGCAACCGTGTCCGTAGATGTCGCAACGGCGCTCAGCCCCGTCAAATCGATATCGCTGTCGGCCGGAGGCGCAAAAGTCAGCAGCGTATCCAGATTTTGACCGGCAGGCAATGTGACCGTCCATGTCCCCGCTGCCGCGTTATACGTTCCGATTGAGGAGGAAAAGCCCCAAGATGAGTCGATCCCCGTAACCGTTACGCTCAGCACTTCGTTCGGGCTGGCATTCGTATCCAAAGACGCCTGAACACGGACATCGACACTGCCGTCTTCTTTAACACAGACATCGTCTACGCCTTCATTGACACTGATGCTCGGCGGATCAATATCCGGCGTCCAGGACAACTTAATCGTCGTAGAAGCTTGCGCGTCGTTATCCGTAAAATCAACTTCGCCGTCAGAAACGGGATTTTCCGTGATGAAGACAGTCGCCGTGAGACTCAGCGAGCCGTCAAAATTCGGATCATTCGGATTGAGTTGCAGTCCCAGAATCTCAGCAGGCGTAAAGCCCCAGACACCACCGCCCAGATCCGTACCCTGATTGAAGGTAAAGCCTGTAGGAACACCCGAAATCTGATAGCCTGTAATCGTCTCAGAACCATCAAAATTATCCGCGCCCAGTTTCCCGGAGATTGTAATCGCAATTGGCGCACCTTCAGCGGCGACCGTATTGGCACCGGAGATGCTAGGGGTATCGGCAACCGCATCCACGATGATATTGAATGTATCCGGTGCGGAATCAGCGCTAATCCCTGCCGCTGCATCCGTAGATGTCGCAACGGCGCTCAGCCCCGTCAAATCGATATCGCTCTGCGCAGGCGGCGTAAAGGTCAGCAACGTGTCCAGGTTTTGACCGGCAGGCAATGTGACCGTCCATGTCCCCGCTGCGGCATTATATGTACCGATCGGTGCGGAAAGCCCCCAAGAAGGATCGATCCCTGTGATCGTTACACTGAGCACTTCCTCCGGGCTGGCATTCGCATCCAAAGACGCCTGAACGCGAACATCAACGCTACCGTCTTCTTTGACGACCACATCGTCAATTCCGCCATTGACCGTAATGCTCGGCGGATCAATTTCGGGGCCCCATGTCAGCGTAAACTGGTCGGATGCCTGATTATTATTGTCGCCGCCGTCGAATTCACCGTCGGAAACAGGGTTTTCCGTGGTGAAAACTGTCGCCGTCAGGCCAATAGAGCCGAAGAAGTTCGTATTAGGTGGCGTCAATTGTAAACCAACAATCTCGGCAGGTGTAAAGCCCCAAACACCGCCACCGAGATCCGTGCCCTGATTGAAGGTAAAGCCTGCAGGAACACCTGAAATCTGATAGCCCGTAATCGTTTCGGAGCCGTCATCACCGCCCACGCCGTTATTGACCTCTTCACCGGTCAACGCGTGAATATCAATGGCGATCGGCTGACCTTCGCCCGTGCTCTTATCGGCCGCATCGATATCCGGATTATCGGCCACGGCATCAACGATAATATCAAAGCTGTCCGTTGCACTGGCTGTCGTGCTTGTCGCAGGCTCCGTCGCCGTCGCCGTTGCAACCAGCCCTGTCATATCAATGTCACTATCCGCAGGCGGTGTAAACGTAAAGACAGTACTGAGATTTTGTCCGGCAGGAAGCGTAACGCTCCATGTTTGTGTAGTGGAATCGTAGCTTCCCAAAGGCTTGGAGAGTGTAAAGCCCCAGCTCGGATCAATCCCCGTGATCTTAACCGTCAGGAAAGCGTCCGGTGAATCTTTGCCGCTTAATTCGGCAATAACCGGTACGTCAACGGTTCCATCTTCTTTGACTTGAGCCGTCGGTACACCGCCATTGACCTTGATGCTCGGCGGATCGACTTCCGGTGTCCATTCAACTGCAAATTGCGTCGAGTTCTGGTTCGTATTGTCGGCCAGATCAAATTCCGTATCGGTCAGGTTCGTCTCTTCATTAAAGACGGTTACGGTCAGGCCGATCGTCCCAAAATAGTCGCCATTAGACGGCGTAATCGTAAGCCCGGCAATTTCAGCAGGCGTAAAGCTCCAGACGCCACCGCCGAGATCTGTTCCCTGATTAAAGGTAAAGCCTGCAGGAACACCGGAAATTTCATAGCCTGTAATCGTTTCGGAGCCATCCGTATCCGTTACGGCACCCGAAATATTCAGCGCGATCGGTGCGCCCTCGTTGCCGCTGGCATTATTCGCCGTGATATCAGGTGTATCCGCAACCGCATCAGTGATGACAAGCGTGTTCATGCTTGCAGCGTTGCTTAGCCCCGTCGCAGGATCGGTAATCGTTGCCGTAAGGGTCAGAACCGGAATATCCGCGTCGCTATCGGCGGGCGGCGACAAGGTGATACCGCCTATAAAATCAGCACCGTTTGGAACCGTCAGCGACCATGTACCGGTCGCCGCATCGTAGGTTCCACCGCTTAAGGCCGTATCCACGCCCCACCCGGCAGGAATACCGGAGATGGTTACCAGCATGCTCGTCCCGGCACCCGCACCGTTATCGACCTCAACGATCGCATCAACGCTGCCATCTTCCTTAACTTGGAAACGAGGTGCATCCATCTCCGGCGCAACCGGCGGAAATTCTTCGATTTCTTCAATAAAGAGAAAGTCATTCTGGAATTCAACACCATATTCAAGTGCCGTCGGATCAATCGGCCCTACAGCACTCAAAGCGCCGACAGGCGCAATTTCAACGGAGGAGTTGAACCCAAAACCCGTATTCTGGGTACTGCCGCCTTGGGATTCACCGGCTGCCGGTTCGATAGCGGCAAGCTGCTGGGCTGCTGCGTCATCCGCGCCTTGCGCCAGTTGGCTATTTCCGGATTGGTCAGCTGCCTGATCACCGTTATCTGAGGAGTCTGTTCGGTCATCTTCTTGGGCGGCTTTTTTGTCCTTGGCCTTTTTCACGCTGTCGAGAAGATCTTCAGGCGGCATAGCTTGCGCCAGTGTGAAAGCGGCATCTGCACCATGTCCATTTTCTGCTGATGCATCTTCGCGATGATCGGCCTGCGTACCCGGCTCAATTTGAGCAGCAGCAACGGCAGAAGGAGTTTCAGAGGGTACGGCAGATGGTGCCAGCGCAGCCTCTACAGGATTTACATCTCCCTCTTGCGGGGATCCGGACACCTGGCTTTCTCCACTGGAAACTTGT
>JAGREQ010000115.1 GCA_020446465.1 Novosphingobium sp.
AGCCACCGAATCTTCAAGGTCGATAATGGTGGTGAGCGCGGATTCCAGCAGCACATCGGCAATCCCGGCAGGGTCATCCTTGCCGATGGGGTGTGCCTTGTCGAAGACCACTTCGATATGCAGTCCGTTATTGACGAAAAGGCGGCCCTTTTCGCTCTGGCCCAGATACTGGCTTTCGTCCTTCAGTGCGATCCCGCCCGACACATCGGCAAGATCAGCCCAACTACCATTTGCCAGCGGAACCGCTTCATCAAGAAACGCCTTGGCGCGGGCAATGACGGCAGCACCGCGTTCCGGGTCATAGCCGCCCGGCTTTGCCGCGGGCGCATCCAGCGCATCCGTGCCGTAAAAAGCGTCATAGAGGCTGCCCCAGCGGGCATTGGCCGCATTAAGCGCAAAACGATCATTCAGCACGGGCACAACCAGCTGTGGCCCTGCCATCGTTGCGATTTCCGGGTCGACGTTCTGCGTGCCAACGGCAAAATCGCCCGGTTCTGGCACCAGATAGCCGATTTCGGTCAAAAACGCCTTGTAGGCTTCAGCATCGTGCGGCTGGCCGGCGCGTTCCTTATGCCATGCGTCCATTTGCGCCTGAATTGCATCGCGCTTTGCCAGCAGTTCCCGATTGCGCGGCACGAACTTGTCGCAAATCGCAGCGAAGCCTGTCCAGAAGGAATCCGCATTCATACCGAGCGGGGCAAGAACCGAATTGTCTATGAACCGGGCAAGCCCTGCTTCAACCTGAAGCCCTGCGCGCGCGACGCGATCTGTCATGCTGGAAAACCTTCCTGATCTATTGGGGTACGGCGCATCTGGTGATGCGCGCTGTTACATGCGAATCTGCGGCGGGCTATGGCGGATCACAAGGCTTTGGGCAAGGTCACCCCCGTTTTTGAAACCATGCCGAAGCCTGATGGAGCATCGCCAATTGCATTATTGTCGGGAGCATTTACACTTCGCGATACGTTAACCAACGGAGCGCGCATTTGTGCGTTTCTGGCACGGTAATTGCTCCTCATTTCATTCGGGAGTCGTTAAAGTGCGTGCCTAACAAAAAGGAAATGGAATGCTGGGCAAGATCGGAAGGCTGTTTGTAATCAAGACCCGTCTTGAGGCCTTCCTGATTATCTATGCGCTCGCGCTGGGCGCGGTGGAACGGGGCAGCGTTTACCTCACGCAATTTCCCGGCTGGGGGGGCAAACTTCTATTTCTCGCCTGCACTGGTGCCGTTTTCATGGCGGGTGGCAAAATTCTGGATTGCCTGAAGCACGAACAGCGCATCAAAGACGAAGATGCTGCCGCCATTTCGGAAAACAGCACCCAAATCACACTCTGATCGAGGCCCGCTCCTTGTTTCATTCGACATACTTGCAAAAGCGCCAGCTCGGCACTTCCTACCGTGATTTTCAGCGTCTGTGGCGCTCCCATGGGGACTTTGCAGCCTCAGTTCCCGCGTTCTGGGACAATGTCGAACGTTACGTCCATAATGACCCACTGGAAGACCTGACCGGATTGCCAGGCGTCACCGATGAATACGACGCAGTGGGAGAACTTTACTATACCAGCTTTGAAACCTGGGTTTCGATGCGTGACGTCATGTTGAACGGGATTGCTCCGGACGAAAAACGCGTCTTTGCCGGAGCGCCGGTATCGGTCCGCGGGCAACGCACGACCTACCAGCCGCTTCGTGGGCTGTTCAAGCTGTTCACACTTGCCAGCTTCAGGGACGAGGCTGCGCGCGCCAATGCACAGGCGCTGCTGGACGAACACGCAGCCGTCACACTTGGACTGGAAGGCTTTGGCGGGCGACTGGCAGGGTTTACAGTGACCCGCGCACGCGAGGCTGACCCCAGTGTTGGCGTCAGCGGTGTTGCCCACATGTCATCCAGCCGGGATCTCATGTTCGTGCATCATTTTGACGATGCTGATTTGGCGCACAAGGCCATGAACAGCGCCGACTATGCACGCCTTGAACTCGCGCAGGACAAGCTGTTTGACTGGGATTCGCGTATTGTGGTGATGACCCGTGGCTGGGTTCTGAAAGGCGAAAACGCCTGAGGCAAACGTGGAGGGTTTCTGTTGCTACGTACCCTCCGGACGCCCGGAATCCGCTTCTGTTGCCCGGTGGGTCCAACCGCGCTTTAGCTTTGTAAATTCTGGCCGTTAGGCCGTAAAATTACGCTGCAAGAGCGAGTGCTTCATTATCATTGGCACTTGTGTGTTTTGAGCCTTTAACGGGTTACTCAGCCCGGGCGAAAACAATGCTTTTCAACACACGTCGATCCTGGTTCGGCCCCGTCAGAAAACCCGTTAAATACCGGGAGTTATGGTGGAGCCGCCGGGTACTGCCCCCGGGTCCGCTGCGTCTATTGCACACCGCAATTTATCGCCATAGCCAGCCGAAGCCGGCACGCCCCATATAGCGCGCACTGCCTTAATGTGAAGTGACTGGATGTGTCGGAAAGTTTTTTTCAGCCAACCCTCGCCACACGCCGCCGCTTGTTTACCTGTTCTTCAGCGCATCGCGGATTTCGGTAAGCAGTTCGATCTCGCTCGGCCCGGCAGGTGCTGCGGCCTCCTCTTCCTTCTGGACCGAGGCCATGACCTTGTTGGCATAGCGAACCAGCAGGAAAATGACGAAAGCAAGGATCAGGAAATTGATGAGCGCGGTAAGAAACGCACCATAGCCGATCATTGCCGCGCCCGCTTCCTTCAAGGCCGCATAATCATCCATCGCGCCTTCATAACCGGCAGGGACGGACAGGAGGATGAACTCACTGGTGAAGTCAGCACCGCCAAAGATCCAGCCGACAAAAGGCATGATGACGTCATCGGTCAGGGAGCTGACAATCGTGCCGAATGCCCCGCCAATTATAACCGCAACCGCCAGTTCCATGACATTGCCCTTGGCGATGAAAGCCTTGAATTCCTGAAACATGGTGATCTTCTCCTCCTGAAACACGCTCGGCGGCTTGCTGCCACATGGTTAACCGATCCGCAAGCAAATGACCGGGCAACAAGGGTTTTCCAGCTACGCGGACGAAACCGGAGGATTCTTGAATCGCAGGCTGCCCGTGCTATCTGTGCAGCGCAGACCGCGCGCACCCCATGCGCGACCAAACGGAGGGGATACCTTCATGAATATCCGCAACTTCAGTCGCTTCGTCATGCTTGCCTTTGCTTCGCTGGTGCTCGCATCATGCGGCATCAATTCCGTGCCGACGGCAGAGGAAAACGCCAAGGCCAAGTGGGCTGACGTGCAGAATGCCTATGACCGGCGCGCGCAGCTTCTTCCCAACCTCGCCAATATCGCCAAGGGCGCGGCAGAGCAGGAACGCGCCATTCTGACCGATGTGATCGAGGCCCGCGCAAAGGCAACCAGCATCCAGGTATCTGTCAACGATCTGGGCAATGCGGCCAAACTCAAACAGTTTGCAGAAGCGCAAGGGCAACTGGGCGCGGGCCTGGGACGTTTGCTGGCGAACTTTGAACGCTACCCGGAACTTAAAAGCATCGTGAATTATCAGATGCTGCAAAGTCAGGTGGAAAGCAGCGAGAACCGGATCAATATCGCCATCAAGGACTATAACGAGGCCGTGCGCGACTATAACACCCGCGTGCGTACGTTCCCGGAAATGATCGGCGCGATGATCCGCGGGCTGAAACCGATGGAGCCGTTCAACGCCGTTACACCAAATGCAGAAACAGCACCCGTTCTGGACATGGGGCCGGACCAGTAAGCCTGCAAATCCGATGAAACCTGCCATCGTCCGCCTGCTATGCTTTGCCGCGCTCCTGCTTGGCGTGCTGGCTGGCCCTGTCAGCGCGCAGGAGTTTCCGCAACTGACAGGCCGGGTGGTCGATGCAGCCGGGATAATTCCCCCCGATGTGGAAACATCTCTGACCGCAAAGCTGGAAGCACTGGAGAAACAATCGCAACGCCAGCTCGTTGTCGCCACGCTGCCCGGTCTGCAAGGCTATGACATTGCCGACTATGGCTACCAGTTGGGACGCCACTGGGGCATTGGCGACAAGGAGCGCAACGACGGCGCTTTGCTGATCGTTGCCCCCAATGAACGCAAGGTGCGGATAGAGGTTGGCTATGGGCTGGAGCCTGTCCTGACCGACGGGCTGTCCGCGCTCATCATCCAGAATGACATTTTGCCCCGCTTCAAGGCGGGCGACATGCCCGGCGGGATTGTGGCGGGAACAGATGCTATCGTGCAGCAACTGACCCTGCCTCCTGAAGAAGCACAGCGCATCGCTGCTGAAGCCCAATCCGTCTCTCTGGCCCAGCCGGTCTGGCCTGCGCTCCTGTTCAACCTGGTGTTCTTCCTGGTTATATTTATTTCGATCACACGCATGGTCCGCCGGGGCGGCAGGCGGTATCGCACCGGAATGGGGCCTGTTGTCGTGTGGGGCGGCGGTGGTGGCTCGCGCAGCAGTGGCGGCTTTTCGGGCGGAGGCGGCTTTTCCGGGGGCGGCGGCAGCTTTGGCGGCGGCGGGGCAAGTGGAGGCTGGTGATCCGATGAGCGCGCACGAACCGATCCTGACGCCAACCGATCACAAGCGGATCAGCGCGGCAGTTTCTGCCGCCGAGGAAGGCACGACCGGCGAGATCGTCACCATCCTTGCCGAACAGTCGGACGATTATCACGACGTCGCGCTGGTATGGGCTGGCGCGGCTGCGGTGATTGCTCTCACCGTCATTGCGCTGCTGCCGGACTTTTACCTCGGTCTTTTCAGCGCCCTTTTGGGGCAGTGGAACGTGGGATGGACTGCGCCGCACGCGCTGGTTCTGGCCGCGCTGGTGGCCGCGTTGAAGTTCGGCTCGGTTTGGCTGATCATGCTGTGGCGCCCCTTGCGCCTGTTTCTCACCCCGCCGCCGGTCAAACACGCGCGTGTGCGCAATCGCGCCATTGCCGCCTTTCGCATTGGTGCGGATCGCCGCACGCAGGGGCGTACCGGAATCCTGATCTACCTTTCCATGGCTGAGCATCGCGCCGAAATCGTTGCCGATGAAGCCATCGCCAGCCGCATCGCACCCGAAGCATGGGGCGACGCGATGGCCGCCATGCTGGCCGACCTGAAAGCCGGGCGCACGGCAGATGGCATGATCGCGGCGATTGGCCAGATCGGTGCGATCCTCGCAGAACACCTCCCCGGTGATGCCGACAACACCAACGAACTTCCCGACAGGCTGATTGAAGTATGACAGACCCCGACGCGAACTTGCCCGAAGAATTGATGTGGCAAGGCAGGTTCATCACGGCAAAGCGCAGGGGCCGCTGGGAATATGTGGCGCGCGCGCGTGGTATCCGTGCCGCTGTCATTCTGGCAATTGAGGACGGGCATGTTCTGCTGGTGGAACAATACCGCGTGCCGCTTGGCCGCAATTGTCTGGAGCTTCCCGCTGGCCTGATCGGGGACGAGGATGGCCGCGAACGAGAAGACCCGCTGGCGGCTGCCGGGCGGGAACTGGAAGAAGAAACCGGCTATCGCGCTGCAAAACTCGAAAAATGCGGCGACTTCTATTCCTCGCCCGGCATGGTGAGCGAGGGTTTTACGCTGGTGCGGGCCAGTGGGCTTGAAAAAGTCGGCCCCGGTGGTGGCACCGACAGCGAAAATATCATCGTCCACCGCATCGCGCTGGGCGATATTCCGGCATTCATCGAAAACAAACGCGCTGAAAATTGCGGGATTGACGTGCGCTTGTTGCTGCTTTTGGCTACAACGCTGGTCAAAGTCGGGAGCGCAAAGGAGATTACTTCATGACGGACATGACCGAAACCGCGCTGCACTGGGGCGATGTGATCCGCATAGCGACCTCAGCCAACCCTGCTCCACCGCGCCGGGTGGAAAAGAGCGAGGCGGAATGGCGCGCGCAGCTTGATCCCGATCAGTTCCACGTCACGCGGCTGAAAGGCACCGAAGCCCCTTTCAGCAACCCGATGTGCAGCGTGTTTGAACCGGGCCACTATGCCTGCGTGTGCTGCGGCACCGAACTGTTCGATTCGTCCGCCAAGTTTGAAAGCGGCACCGGCTGGCCGAGCTTTGGCGCTCCGGTGGCCGACAATGTCGTGGCCTATCACATAGACGGCAGCCACGGGATGCAGCGCGTGGAAACGGTCTGCAATGTGTGCGACGCGCATCTGGGCCATGTCTTTCCCGATGGCCCGACCCCCAGCGGCTTGCGCTACTGCATCAATGCGCTGGCGCTGGAAAAGATCGCGGACGCCTGATGGCATTGTGATGATCGGCAGGGTCGCAAGCCCTTGCGCGAATCCGCCAATCATATAAAGACATGTTTATATTCCAATTCGCGTAATCCATGGAGATGCCTGCAATGGCCGCCCCCGAAAGCTACCTCTTTACGTCTGAAAGCGTGTCCGAAGGACACCCGGACAAGGTTTCTGACCAGATCAGCGACGCTATCGTCGATCTGTTCCTGTCACGCGACCCGGAAGCCCGTGTTGCCTGCGAAACGCTCACCACCACCAACCGAGTCGTGCTGGCAGGCGAAGTCCGCGGCAAAGGCATGATCGACGTCAAAGGAAACTGGGCGCCCGGCGCGCAGGAAGAAATCCAGCGGGTTGTGCGCGAAACCGTAAAACAGATCGGTTACGAACAGGACGGGTTCCACCACCAGAACCTCATTTTTGAAAATTATCTCCACCCGCAAAGTGTGGACATCGCACAGGGGGTCGATTCATCGGGCAACAAGGATGAAGGCGCGGGCGATCAGGGCATCATGTTC
>JAGREQ010000116.1 GCA_020446465.1 Novosphingobium sp.
GAAGCCGTTCAAACATGGGTCAAANCTCAATGAAAATTATCTCCCNTCCCGGGTCAAATCTCACCGGAAATCAACACTATCTGGAGCCGCAAAACTGCACGCTCGGCAATCTCTGGTGTTTCGTGAACGCCTCGGATGCGGATTTCGAGCATGCTTTTCAGATGATGGTGAGCTGTGGAATCGAAGGGATTGCGCGGCGCGCTGCGGCGATGGGAGCCACCTATGCCGATGCTCCGAAGCAGTTTGAAGCCTACAAGTCCGATGCAATCGAGGCCTTAAGCGCCTTCGAGGTTGGCAAAACGCTCGACCGCACAACATCAGCCCATGAGTTCGACTTCGCGCGGCTCAAGCATGAACCCACCACGGTCTATCTGATTGCCCCCAGCGAGAAGCTGGGCGTCATTGCGTCGTGGATCAGCCTGATCGTCAATTACGCTATCGAAGCAATTGCCCGCGAGCGGGGTAGGCTTCGGACCTGCTTCATCCTCGATGAGTTTCCGCAACTCCCACCTGCACCCGCCGTGATGAAGGCGCTCAGGCTTTATCGGGGCAAAGGTATTCAGCTCTGGTTCTTCGCCCAGGGGCGCTATTCGATGGAAGGGCGCTGGTCGCGCGATGCAGTGCGCGAGATCGAGGATCAGGCGGCCATCTTCAACATGACGGGCGTCGAAGACCCGTCACTCATGCGCGATGTGGAGCGGTGGTCGGGCAATCGCACCATCGTCACAAGAGGCCAGAATATCGGTGGCGGCGCTGTTGAAAGCGCTGGCACCAATCGCGGCGAAAGCCGCCGCCCTGTTCTTCAAGCCGAAGACATCCGTGGAATCGGCTCAGGAAAGCAGATCATCAAGATCGCAGGCCTGCCGCAACTGGTCGTCTGTGATCGACTGCCATTCTACGAGGTTCAACCTTGGAGCGGTCAAATCCGTGATGTCAGAACGCTGCATCAGGGAAACGGATGAATCTAGGCACATGGTGATTATGGCAACTTCAGAGCCAGCCCATAATCGCTTCAATGCCTTGCTTTATATCGCTTTTCACTAATATCTAATGTTTTCCGAAGTTTGCATAATGCGAACTTCGGGTGATAAAATGGAATTGTGATAGTCAGGATTGCGTTGTTGGACGCAAAAGGAGAGCGTTTCCCCCAGAAGGGGTTTGAGCCCAGAGTATCTGAAACCTGCGTCTAGGTATGAACAATTGGCCGCTTTCGGGCGGCGAAAGGGAACGCAGGTGTCGCTTCTTACGCCAGAAGAATTTGAGCGCTATCGGCAATGTGTCGCCGATATTGATCTGCCTGATGCCGAGAAGGATGAGCTGATCGGTATTGTCGCCCAGATCATGGCGCATTTTGTCGATGCCGCATTTGGCGAGACGTCCGAGCAAATTATCCTGTCAGCGAGGGAAAATGGCGCTTTTCCTAGCTCTGCGGAGTGTGGTAAGCTTAGCGATATTCCTGAAAAACAAAGAGTTGACCTCGGTTACGAGGGCGCGAGCAACATAAGAGAACCCTAAGAGGGCAAGCGCCATGACCGCACAAACAAACAAGAAAGCCGTGATCTATTGCCGAGTAAGCTCGGCAAGGCAGGTCACGCATGGGAACGGGCTCGAATCCCAAGAGAGCCGCTGCCGCGAATTCGCACAATATCGCGGCTATGAGATCATTCAGTCTTTCAGCGACGATATGTCGGGCTCGGTCATTGGCCGCCCTGGCATGCAGGCCATGCTCAAATTCCTGCGCAGCAATAGGAAGAAAGAGCTCGTCGTCATCATCGACGACATCAGCCGCCTTGCGCGTGGCCTTGAAGCTCACCTGCAACTGCGCGGCGCAATCGCTTCGGCGGGTGCGACGCTGGAATCCCCGTCCATCGAGTTTGGCGAGGACTCAGACAGTGTCCTTGTCGAAAACCTGCTGGCGAGCGTGTCTCAGCATCAGCGCCAGAAGAATGGCGAGCAAACCAAGAACCGCATGCGCGGGCGCATGCTAAACGGCTATTGGGTCTTTAAAGCCCCTTGGGGCTATCGCTTCCAGCGCCAATCGGGCGGCGGCAAGCTGATGGTGCCTGATGAGCCTTTGGCCTCGATCATCAAAGAGGGGCTAGAGGGGTTTGCCAGCGGACGCTTCGCCTCTCAGGCCGAAGTGAAACGCTTCTTTGAGGCGCAGCCCGAATTTCCGAAGTGTCGGCATGGTGTTGTGCTGAATGAGCGCGTCAATCAGCTCCTCACGCAAACGCTGTTCTCAGGGTATCTCGAATTCCCTGAGTGGAATGTCAGCCTGCGCAAGGGGCAGCATGAGGGGCTTATCAGCCTCGAAACATTCGAGCTGATCCAGAAGCGCCTCAAGACCAAGGGTTATGCGATCACCCGCAAAGACCTCAATGAGGACTTCCCCTTGCGGGGCGTTGTCTGCTGCGCCGATTGCGGGCACCCTATGACCGCTGTATGGTCGAAAGGACGGAACGCCCTCTATCCGTATTATATGTGCCGCCAGCGTGGCTGCACTGGCGAGAAGAAGTCCATTCCTCGTGCACGGATCGAAGATGCGTTGCACGATCTGGTGAAGGCTCTCACTCCTGCACCATCCCTCTTTCGATTGGCCAATGAGATATTCCAGGACTTCTGGAAGAAGCGCGCCAATGCGGGCCGTGAGCGCATCACTCACATGCGCGTCGAGATCGGGCAGATTGAGCGCAAGCTCGCTCAGATCGTGGATCGGCTTGTCGAAGCCGATAGCGGAGCGATTGTGCGGGCCTATGAGCAAAAGGTCGATGAACTCGAACGTCAAAAGCTGATTCTGGCCGAAAAGATCGCAAAATGCGGCACGCCTGCTCGCGACTATCAGTCAACTTTTCAAACCGCTCTCAAATTTCTGGCAAACCCTTGGAATCTTTGGGAAAGTGGTCGGTTGGAAGACCGCCGCGCTATGCTCAAACTGGTGTTTGGTGGGAAGATCGTATTCGACCGTTTTGAGGGCTTTCAAACCCCTGAAATTTCCTTGCCGTTCAAGGCTTTAAGGGCGATTTCTGGCCCCGAAAAGGAAATGGTGCCGGCTGCAGGAGTCGAACCCGCGACCTGATGATTACAAATCAACTGCTCTACCAACTGAGCTAAGCCGGCGCGAAGGCTCCCTTGCTTCAAACTGCGCCGAAGGTCCAGCCCTCAGTTCGTGCAATTTTGATTGTCAGCGCCTTTGGTGACCAAAATTGTGGATTATTGGCCACTTTGCGCAACCAGGCAGCCGTAACGATGGCATCGGCACTATGGTCATCGATCGCGCCATCATGGACAATCGAATCGCTACCCAGACAAGCCAGTGCCTGGTTAAGTTCGGCGCCGGTCCTGATCTTGCTTGCCCCCGCCCTGCGCCCACCCGCGATGGCAGCCAGAGCGGTATATATCTCGACCACGACCGAGCCTGTGTCGGGCAAGGGATCAACCGGCCATACCGGAAGCGTTCCCGCCAGACGGTGCAACATCCGCATTCCCGAAAGGCTCGCCTTGCCGACCTGAGCGGCACCGACGAGATTGAAATTGCTGTAAGGCTTGCAACCCATCCGCGCCTGCGCTTCTTCGGTCAGACGAAACCGCCCGCGGCGATGCGTTGCGCCAGGCAAGTGGAATTGCGCCCCTTCCCTGCCGCCGTGCCGACGAAAATAGCGGCAGAGTTCAGGGTGATCGACCACGCTCCCGACACCAAGGTCCACATTATCCGCGCAGATGTCATCAACCATCGCCCATAGGGAGCGGGCATCAGGCGGGCTTTCAGGCCAGTCGGGAAAAAACGCACCTGCATCCATGAATGGCAGGGCCATGCCAAGATCAAGACCAACCAGCGTATCATCAGGCAATTCGTCCTGAAGAAATTGCAAGGCTTCCGTCCGCGACCAGTCCCGATTCCGCCTGACCAATCGGGGTACGGGGGCGTGTTGTTCGCCCTGCTCCGCCCCATCGCAGATGGCAATCGCAATGCCCTTGTGCCGTTCGCCTGCCGCACCTGACCAATCGATTGCGGCAAAGTGGCGAAAGTGCGTCACGCGCCCCGACGCTCGGCGCGTTTCCTGTCCCACCATTCCATGCGCTTTAGAACATCACGCTCAAACCCGCGCTCGACCGGTTGGTAGAATGTGGCGGGCTTCATGCCTTCAGGCCAGTAATTGTCGCCGGAAAATCCGTCCGGCGTATCGTGATCGTAAGCATAGCCTTCGCCATAGCCGATCTCTTTCATCAGCTTCGTCGGCGCATTGAGGATATTGGCAGGCGGCGCGAGACTGCCCGTTTCCTTCGCACTTTTCCATGCGGCTTTCTGTGCGACATAAGCCGCGTTCGATTTGGGCGCGGTGGCGCAATAGAGGCACGCCTGCACCACGGCCAGTTCGCCTTCGGGGCTGCCGAGAAAATCATAGGCATCCTTCGCGGCAAGACACTGCGTCAGCGCCTGCGGATCAGCAAGGCCGATATCCTCGCTCGCAAAGCGGACCAGTCGCCGCAGCACATAGAGTGGCTCTTCGCCTGCCGTCAGCATCCGTGCAAGGTAATACAGCGCCGCTTGCGGGTCGGACCCGCGCAACGATTTGTGAAGCGCCGAAATCAGGTTGTAATGCCCGTCGCGATCCTTGTCATAAACAGCGACGCGGCGCTGCAGGAACTTGCCAAGCGCTGCTGGATCGAGCGGTTCGGCAATCTGTGCCGCATAGAGCGTTTCCGCCTGGTTGAGCAGGAACCGGCCATCGCCATCGGCGCTGGCGACAAGCGCAGCGCGTGATTCGGGTGTAAGCGGCAGGGGGCCTTCCAGCGCCTCCGCGCGCGCCAGCAGCATTTCGAGCGCGGGCGTATCGAGACGGTGGAGGATCAGCACTTGTGCGCGGCTGAGAAGCGCGGCGTTAAGCGCAAAGCTGGGATTTTCCGTCGTCGCGCCGACCAGTGTAACCGTCCCGCGCTCTACAAACGGCAGGAACCCATCCTGCTGGGCGCGGTTGAAGCGATGGATTTCGTCCACGAAAAGCAGCGTGCGCTGGCCTGCTTTCGCGGCAGTATCAGCCTCGGCAAACGCTTTTTTAAGATCGGCAACGCCAGAAAATACCGCACTGACCGCCTGATAGCGCATCCCCACCGCATCGGCGAGCAGACGCGCGATGGACGTCTTGCCAGTGCCGGGCGGCCCCCACAGGATCATGCTGGAAAGTTTCCCGGCTGCAACCATGCGGCCAATGGCGCCTTCCGGGCCAGTCAGGTGGTCTTGCCCGATAACCTCCGACAAATCGGCAGGGCGCAATTTGTCCGCCAGCGGGGCGTCACCAGACAGAGCCGCGCCGGAAGCGGCCTCTGACCCATGCCTTTCGTCGCTGCCAAACAGGTCGGCCACGCCTTTCAGCTCCTTGCTTTGCCTTTCGCGCTTTCAATCAGACGAAGATAGGTGTCGGCAACAGTCTGGTTGATGGCATCCCAGTCAAACGCCTTGGCCCCTTCCAAGCCTGCCTTTCCATGCGCTGCACGCAAGTCTGAATCAACTATGTAAGTTTGTAGAGCGCTGGCAAAAGCTTTGATATCGCACGGTTCAATCAGGCGACCGGATTCGCCATCTGTCACCAAGCTCGCGCTGCCCGTCGCGCGTGCGGCAACCACCGGAACGCCGCAGGCCATCGCCTCCAGCGTGACGTTTCCGAACGCTTCGGTAATGGAAGGGTTGAAAAGAACGTCCATACTGGCGACCGCACGGCCCAGATCAACACCGGACTGGAACCCGACGAACCGCGCAGCAGGCATGGCTTTGGCGAACCATTCGCGCGCAGGGCCATCGCCCACCACCAGCACCTTGCAGCCGACATTACGGCGTTCCAGTTCCTTTATCGTTGCGGCGACGACATCCAGCCCCTTTTCCATGACCAGCCGGCCAAGAAAGCCGACGGCCAGATCATCGTCCGCAATCCCGACAGACCGCCGCCAGCCCATGTCGCGCCGGGCGGGGTCGAATACATCGCGATCAACACCGCGCGTCCACAACGAAATATCGTCGTTCATCTGCTGCTGGCGAAGCACATCGATGAAACTTTCAGATGGCGCCACCAGCGCATCACACCGCTGGTAGAACCGACGCATGATCCCTTCGATCAGTGGTTCGGTAAAGCCGAGGCCATAATAGCGCGCATAGGTTTCAAAGCGCGTATGAACCGATGCCACAACCGGGATGGCCTGCTTGCGCGCCCATTTCAGCGCGCGGTGGGCGGCAACATCTGGCGCGGATACATGCATGATATTGGGAGAAAAACGCTCAAGATCGCGCAAGGCCCCGCCCGAAAGCCCCATCGAAAACCGGTATTCGGTGCGGAACGGTATCGCCACAGAGGGCAGGCTGACAAGTTCGCCTTGCGGTTCAAAAGCGGGGACTTTGGTGGTCGGGGAATAGACATGGACTTGCGCGCCGTTACGCACAAGATACCCGACCAGCCGATTGAGCGCACGGTTCGCGCCATCGGTGGTCATATTGTAATTGCCGCTGAACAGCGCAATCCGAAGGTCGGCGATATCCATTACCGACGGGCTTCTAGTGGCGAATGCGCATGAAGGCGAGAGCGCCTGCACACAAAAATCGACCTTTTTGGAGGATTAAGGCGGCGTGGAATGCGAACGAGGAACGGCTCCAGAGAGAATGGGCAGTTCCTTTCGCAACTCGGCTATAGCGTTTCGTGAAAAGGTTGAATCGGAAGAAACGCTATAGGCTTTTGATTTGTCGCATTTCCTGGCCGAAA
>JAGREQ010000117.1 GCA_020446465.1 Novosphingobium sp.
ACGGCCTCAACCGCTCGACCTGCGCATCGGACAACCAGTACAAATCGCTCATGATCCCTCCCCAATTTGGGAAAATGAATCACGCCGCCACCGCTCCATCAAGCATGTTTATGGGTCCTGGCCGTAGGACTTCGACTTCCGTTCCGGTTCACGCCGGCAGGAGTACCCAGCCATTCCTTTCCCCCACGACCTCCGGGAACCCGCTTGCCCCAAGACGAATGCGAACCGACCCGGGACGTGGGTATGGTGCCACCTGGATGCCAACCATCCGCGGACGTTGATGGCCGGCAAAAGGGGCGCCTGCGTTCAGTACCGCACGATGGTGGCCTGCTCCTTGTGCACAGAGGTGGTCCTCGTTTCTCGACCCGTTTTCTGTCGGGCTAGGCTATAGCATGGGTTTCATGTCAGGCGGTGGCCTTCAGGTTGTTGCTGCGGGTATCATAGGCCTCAGCCGACGTCAGCAAGCCGTGCGATGAGTATGGGCGTTCTTCGTTGCAATAGGTGATCCAGTTGCCGATCCCGTCGCGAGCCTCGGAACCGCTCTCGAAGACGTTCAGGTAGACGCATTCGTACTTCAAGGAGCGCCAGAGCCGCTCGATCAGCCTCGACGATCGCTTCGGCGTCAGCGACATCGTTCTTCTCTGGTTGCCGCCCTCGGTGCAAGTCACTTTTGACCTGTCGTGGCTGGTGATCGAATGCGTTCTTCTCTCAGGCCTTTCAGATTGCGGCCGTTCAAGAAGCCGCTGGCCGGTATGGTGATCTGCGGATCGGGTCCATATCTTCTGCAAGAGCTTTTCTGCTCGAGAACGACGTCTGGTTTTCCCGATCCAGATCTTTTCGATCGTTGCGCCCATTCAGGTCATCGACTTCTTGCACCTCCTTCACCGACGCCAGCTCACACGGGGTCTGTAGCCCTCATGCTGAAACAGCTCGCGCCGGATCTCGATAGTGCTCCTTCTTTGTCATCATTGCCCAGATTGCCCGTGCCATCTTGTTGGCCAGTGCGATGGCAACCAGCATGAGGGGCTTGCGGTGCAGCATGCGTGCCAGCCATGATCCCTCTTGGATCGACTTTCGGGCCAGCAATGTCAGGCGCGACATGGCCCCGATGATCAGCAGATATCGGATGTCGGTCTGGCCGGCTTTCGACATGCGCCCCAGGCGTTCCTTACCGCCAGAGGTGTATTGGCGCGGCACAAGGCCGAGCCAGGCCGCAAAATCTCGACCGCGTTTGAAGCTGTCCATGGGCGGAGCGAAGCTGCTGATGGCCAACGCGGTCTGCGGCCCCACGCCGGGCATCGTCTGCAGCCGCCGCGCTGTATCATTTGTCCCGGCAAGAGACCGGGCCTTTGCTGTCTTGGCTTCGATCCGGGCTGTCTGCTCAGATATCTGTTCAAGCAGATCATGGCACTCATCCCGCACCAGAGGGTAGTGGGTCAGTTTGAAATCAGAAAGTTCATCCTCGCGCGAGGCCGGGTTTGCACCATGCCGCGCGAGGGCCTATCTTGAGGTCATGACCGACGCACCCCCAGATAGACCCAAGCGCCCCCGTGACGCCAACCAGCTTGCCAAGTTCATCGTGGACGTGGCGACGGGGGAGGCCGACGATGCAGCGCCAGTAAAATCTGCTGGCCAGCAAAAGGGGGGCATTAGGGGCGGGAAGGCACGCGCCGGTGCGCTTTCAGCAGAAGAGAGAAGCGCAATCGCAAAAAAAGCGGCGAAGGCGCGATGGGGCCGGTAATTCACTTGACCTGAGTCTGGCGATTGTGCAATTTACTTGCATCCAACCAATGCGAGGGGTTCGCATGATCGCAGAGTTGCAAGATATGGTGGAGGCGAGTTTTCCCGCCTTCGCAGACGCGAATCTAATCCGAGGAATCGCAGAAGGGGTCGCGTTGGCAGATCAGCTAAGGGCCAGCGACCCTATTTTGAGTGGTGCAGTGGGGCGCGATCTTGCAGGGCACCTTCGGCGCGCAGGCGTTATCGCCCGGATAAAAGCGCTTTGTGATCGCGGGGAACTACCATTTGAAGCCTCGATCGACCTGATGCCTATCGGCAATTGGCACCATCTTGTTTTGCGAGCGTCAGACACATTGGTTTCTCATCTTTGCCGCACGGAAAGCGCGTTGGCCTTCCCAAAGGACACGCCGAACCGGCAAGATGAGCGCCTGACTAACCAACCTGATTTGTTCGATGAGAACGTGATCAGTTTGAGCGCGGCGCTCAAGGTTGTTGAGGAAAAATGTGTGTGGCTGACTTATGGCTTCACATCAGAAGGCGACTTGACGCATGCATGCTGGGCTATGCCGTCTCCCCCGAACGTTGCCGAGACTTGGTATGCGCACATCAATGTGGTCGAACGCTTGAGGCGGTCTGGTCAGGCCATAAAATCCCCGCCGAAGGGGGTGGACCCGAACGAAGTTTTGAAGTTCAAGCGCGACATTGATGAAGCGTTGCGCAGAACCGATTCCAACAGGGAAACCGAAGAGTAGGGAGGCTGAGATGGACACGGACACCGTCGGGGTTGACCGCTCAGCCCCGGCCAAATTGATTCCGGCACGAGTGAAAGAAGCTCGAGAGGCTCGTGGTTACACCCTAGAAGGGTTTGCGGAAGCGCTTGGTGTAACAAAATCGGCTGTTGCCCAATACGAGTCAGGCCAGATATCACCTTCTGGTGATGCCATGAGCCAAATTGTAACTCTGACGGAGCAGCCGCCATCATTTTTTACGACGCCGATTACGGTTTCCGAGGATGGTATGCCATTTTGGCGAAGCCTTAAGCGTATGGAATCTCACCACCGCAGGCGTATTCGCAGACGCCTTACATGGGCGCGAGAAATTGTAGAATACCTTAATAGGTTTATAGACCTGCCGACGCCAAATATTCCTACATTCGACTTCGATCATGAGATTGCAGACGACGCTGACATTGAAGGGGTCGCCGACGCGCTCAGGGATGAATGGGGCCTCGGGCGCGGGCCTATCGAAGATCTGGTTGGCATTCTTGAAGTGAATGGCGTCACCGTTATTGAGGAGTCAGTTGGGTGTCAGGACATGGACGCCGTTTCATGGTGGGTCGACGGCAGGCCGGTAATTCTTTTGGCGGCAGAAGATCGTTTGGGACCAAGAAAAAACTTCAACCTAGCGCATGAGCTTGGGCACCTCGTCTTGCACTCTCTAGTTGAACTTGATGCGAAGAACTTGGACCGCGTAGAAAAGCAGGCCAACAGATTTGCTAGTGCATTCTTGATGCCACAGGAGAGCTTCGGCTCTGAAGTGATCGGAACATCGCTAAATTACTTGCTGTCATTGAAGTTGCGATGGAATGTTGCCGTTGCAGCGATTGGCTATAGGGCTAAGGATTTAGGCATTCTGAGCAAGTCTCAATATGGCTACTTGCTACGCCAAATGAACGCGAGAGGGATCAGGAAGAAAGAACCTTACGACGAAGAAATTACGACATCAAAACCGCAGCTTATTGGGCATGCTGTTAAGATGTTAATTGACCACGGTGTTCAAAGCAAATCGCAAATTACCTCTGCACTCGCCAAGAATCCAAAGGATTTAGAGGCAATTTGCGGGCTTCCAGCCGGTTTCCTGGACAATAAGGTCATCCGCTTTTCGGAGGTTATTTCGATGCGGCAAACTGACCGAAATGCTTGACTTAGTGATTTCGATCACTTAGATTGAGCATATGAATAAGCTCGACGCCAAAGCTCGCTCTCTGATCATCCGCCTTCTGGTCGAAGGCAACAGCATCCGCGCCACCTCGCGGATCGCTGACGTGTCGAAGAACACCGTCAACAAGCTGCTGATCGATGCGGGCAAGGCTTGCTCGAAATATCATGATGAGCATGTGCGCAACGTGAAGGCGTCAGTTATTCAGTGCGATGAAATCTGGTCATTCACCTATGCCAAGCAGAAGAATGTAGCTGCCGCGAAAGATGCCCCGGAAGGTGCTGGCGACACATGGACGTGGACGGCCTTGGACAGCAAAATCAAGCTGATTGTTTCGTATATGGTTGGCGGACGCGACAGCGAATATGCAATCGAGTTCATGGACGATCTGCGCGACCGTTTGGCTAACCGCGTTCAACTGACTACCGATGGACACAAAGCCTACCTGGAGGCCGTTGAAGGTGCGTTCGGTGGCGATATCGACTATGCTATGCTGGTGAAGATTTACGGCGACATGGGCGGCAAAACCGCCGCGCGCAAATACTCGCCAGCGGAATGCACTGGCATCAAGAAGCGCATCGTTGAAGGGAGCCCGGACAAGGCGCTGATTAGCACCTCGCACGTTGAGCGCCAGAACCTCACCATGCGGATGCACATGCGGCGGTTCACCCGCCTGACCAACGCGTTCAGCAAGAAGGTTGAGAACCACGCCTATGCGGTCGCGCTGCACTTCATGTATTATAATTTCGTCAAGGTTCATCAGACCCTGCGCGTTACTCCGGCGATGGCTGCGGGTCTGACGGATCGCCTCTGGGACATCGCTGACCTGATCGCGATCATTGATGCGAATGAGGACGCGCCGAAAAAGCGCGGCCCCTACAAGAAGCGTCAGCTAAAAATTTCAAACTGACCCACTGCCCATCGTCCAGTCCCCTTGCAGGGCCGGAATCATGACGACGGCGCAATGTAAATCAGTCCGAGCCCTGGATAGGGACAGGTCCGTGGGGCGGGTCGAATCACGCGGTTGTGAGGGCGGCTTCAACGGGAAGTTGCTGCATGTGCAAAGTCATTTTGCATGCGCAAAATCAACCAATACATTGATTTAAAATTAAAATATCAATCCTCACGGGCGGCAACTCTTATAGACAGACGATCATATCTATACGTATAGTTATGATACTTCATGCCGTCAGAGCGAAATCCAACCAACAGGGCTTTCCATGATCAACCGTCGTCGTTTTCTCACCACATCCTCCCTGGCTGCCGCCGCATTGGCCACGCCCGGTCTGATTTCCCGCGCCATGGCTGCGGGTGACGCATTGAAGATCGGCGTGCCGGTGCCGATCTCGGGCGCCTTTGCCGCGAACGGAAAATTCGCCACCATGGGCGCGCTGATGGCGGCCGAGGATGTCGCTGCCGCCCATGGCGTCGCGGTCTCGACCCTGGATCTGGATACCGAGGGCAAGCCGGCGACGGCGGTGCGCAAGGTGCAGGACGCGCTGGCGCAGGACGGGATCAAGCTGTTTGCCGGCGGCATCCTGTCCTCGGAATCGCTGGCCATGGGCAAAGAGGTCGAGCGCGGTGGCGGATCCTTCATGACCACGGCCGGCGCGGACGAGATCACCGGCGTCGATTGCAACAAGGCCACCTTCCGCTGGTCGGTGCCGACTTACGGCGCCATCAACGAGACCGTGCGCCCGATCATCGACGCGCTGCCCGATGCCAAAAAATGGTACACGATCACGCCGCAATATGTCTTTGGCGACGGGCTGCTGAACGCCGCCAAGGCGGTTTTCGCCGAAAAGGGCGTCGAGCATGTCGGCAACAGCTATCATTCGCTGACCGACAAGGAATTCAGCGGCTACCTGACCAATGCCATCGCCGCGCAGCCCGATGTTCTGCTGCTGCTGAACTTCGGCGCGCAAAGCTCGGACACGCTGCGGCAGGCGGTGAATTTCGGGCTGAAGCAGCGCATGACCATCGTGGTCGCATGGGCCTCGGGGCTGGAACAGTTCGAGGCGCTGGGGCCGGATATCTGCGAAGGCATCTATTTCGGCGCGCAATACTGGCACGGCGCCGACACGCCCATGAACCGCGACCTTGTCGCCCGGGTTCAGGAAAAGCACGGCGTCAACCCGAACTATTCCTTTGCCGGCTCATATATCATCAGCAAGCTGCTGCTTGAGGCGGCCGTGACCGCAGGTTCGGCCGATGGCGCGGCGGTCTCGGGCGCGCTGGCGGGGCTGAAATATCAGGGCCTGACCGGCGAGGAAGAGGTGCGCGCCGCCGATCACCAGGTCATCAAGGATTATTACCTGCTCAAGGGCAAGGCCAAGGCCGACATGGCGGACAAGGACGATTACGCCGAAATCGTCGGATCCGGCAAATCCTTCCTGTCGCCCGAGGATGCCGGCTGCAAGATGCCGGCCTGATCCTCGTCTCCGCGCGGGGGATCGCCCCGGCGCGGAGCCCATCGCTTTGGTTTCAGGAGAAGCCCGTGATCTACGCTTTTCAGGTGCTGAACGGCATCGGCCTGGGGATGTTGTACTTTCTGCTTGCGGTCGGACTGAGTGTCATCTTCGGACTGCTGCAATTCGTCAACTTCGCCCATGGCGCCTTTTATCTGCTGGGCGCCTATCTGACCTATGACCTGACGACGCGCGGCTTCAGCTTCTGGCTGGCGATGCCGGCCGCCGCGCTGATCGTCGCCGCCGTCGCGGCGCTGATCGAAAAGCTGCTGCTGCATCGCATCTATCGGCTGCCGCATACCTTCCACATTCTGGTGACGGTGGGCATCGCGCTGGTCATTCAGGAACTGACGATCATCATCTGGGGGCCGCTTGGCGGCTCGGTGCCGGCGCCGGCGCAATTGCAGGGCGTCGTGATCCTGGGCGATTTCATCTATCCGCAATATCGCATCTTCACCATCGCCTTCACCGCCGTGCTGGCCGGGCTGCTGCGGTGGCTGCTTGAGGGCACGCGGCTGGGCGCGATCGTCCGGGCGGGGTCG